>JBJHCB010000022.1:0-16778 GCA_050485805.1 Gemmatimonadota bacterium
AACGTCCTCCAGGGCGTCGAAGGCGGCGTCCAGGGGGAAGATCCCCTCGAAGGCCATCTTCGACCCGTCGGCGAGGGTGAGGGACTCGTCCATCTTTCCCCGGGCCAGGAGCTTCTCGAAGATCCCCATGGCCGGGGGCCAGGAGCCGACGCATACGCTGGCTCCCGCCTCGGCCAGGGCCTTGGCGATGGCGAAACCGAAACCGCCGTCGTCGGCCACGCCGGCCACGAGGGCGCGCTTTCCTCGGAGATCGATGGGGAGCATGGGTGCGGTACCGGGAGGAAAGGGTGGGAGGGAGGGAGGCGGGTTGCCCGCCAAGGGACCTCGGGCGCGGGCTCGACGAACCCCGCACGCGACCTCGGGAATCTAGGGGAGCGTCCCCAGCCAGGCACGGGCGCCGGTCAATCTGCCGGAATCCCCCCCCGGAGGCCACCTCCCTCCAGGCTGCGGGCCGCCTCCAGGATCTCCCGGAGGGATTCCAGGTGGACGGCGGACCAGCCGACTCCGGATCCGGCAGACGTGCGACGGGAGGCGCTCCCTGGACTTTCCGGGGGGCCTCCCTCGCCCGGGTCGTCCCCCAGCCCCCCACCCCGGGCGCTCCGCATCCGGGCGGCGATGCGGTCCCGGAGGGCCCGGGCGTCGCTCACTCCCTCCAGGACGGCCTGGTTCGCCGTGGTGACCCCGCTCCCGTGCGCCACCCCTGCGGCGGCGGTCTCCAGGACCACGTCGGCGATCCCCAGGAGCCTCTGGAGGGGCCCCTGCCGGACCCGGACGTTCTGGACGTTCTCGAAGGTCACCGTTCCCTCCCGGACGGTCCAGATGCCCCTCCGGATCCGGGCACTCCGATCGGTGACGATGTACCAGGTGAGGTCGTACCGGAGCATTGTGGCCAGCCAGTCCAGCCCGGCCACCGCCACGAAGAGGAGGATGGCCGCCCCTCCCAGCAGGGTGGTCCAGAGGCCGGGTGCTTCCGCCACCAGGACGAACGGGCCTCCCACCATCAGGACCCCCACCATGAGGGCCCGGAGCGCGAAGCCCATCCGAAGATGGGTGAGGAAGCCGGGTCCCGGCCGGAAGACCACGGGATCGCCCCCGGCCGGGATCTGCGGGGGGTCGGGCGGAACCCGGAACCACCGGAGGAGGGCGGAGGATCCCGGCGGAGCGGCTCCGGGGAGGGGTGGGCCGGTCCCGGTCTCCCCCGGCGGGCCGGTCACGAGCCCCCCTGCCGAGCCGCCACCGTCCGGAGAGTGTCCCGGATCTCCCGGAGGAGGGCCAGCGCCTCGTCCGCGGCATCCGGCTGCCCCGGGAGGGGATCTCCCCCGTCGTCGTCAGTGGCGCCCCGCATCCGTTCGTAGAGGAAATCCCGGAGCCGCTCGGGGTTCCGGATCCCCTCGATGGCCATCTCCGCGTGGGAGGCCCCCGACGCCGTCTGGAGCTCCAGGACCGCCAGGCCGAACCGGCGCTGCAGGAACCCCCTGCGGACCTGGATGTCCTGGATCCGGCGGTAGGTCAGGTAGGTCTCCCGCTGGAAGAAGCGGCCCCACGACATGGAGACGCCCTCCTCGTCGAACCGATACCGGAGCGTGTGGTACCGGAACCAGTAGGGGATGAAGAGGAGGGGGAAGAGCACGAGCCCGAACAGGGAAACGGTGAAGTAGTACCGGAGGAGGGCCGGGTCGGGGCGCTCGATGGCCCGGGGATCGTCGATCTCGGGGGAAGGTTCCCCCTCCGGGTGCGGAGCAGGTGGGCGAGGGATCATGGTGGCCCCGGGCGAGGAGAAGGGAGGCGATCCCACGGGCTCTGACGTTGCCTTACCCCAGGTGCGTCCGGAAGAAGGCCACCGTCCGTTCCCAGGCCAGGGCCGCGGCCCCGGGGTCGTACCGGGGGGTGGTGTCGTTGTGGAAGCCGTGGAGGGTCCCGGGATAGAAGTGGGCTTCGTAGGCCTTGCCGTGGGCCTGGAGGGCCGCCTCGTACTCCGGCCATCCCCCGTTCACCCCGGGGTCGTCCTCGGCGAAGTGGATGAGGAGGGGAGCCTGGATCCGGGGCACGCCGTCCACCGAGGGCTGGCGCCCGTAAAAGGGGACCGAGGCCGCCAGCTCCGGCAGCCGGATGGCCAGGGTGTGGGAGACCAGCCCTCCGTAGCAGAACCCCACCACGCCCACCCGCCCGGTGCATTCCGGGTGGGCCATGAGGTGGACCGCAGCCGCCACGAAGTCCTCCATGAGCTTCGCCCCGTCCAGCGAGGCCTGGAGTTCCCGCCCCCGGTCGTCGTCCCCGGGGTAACCCCCCACCGGCGTCAGTCCGTCGGGGGCCAGGGCCAGGAACCCCTCCGCCCCGAGACGGCGGGCCACGTCCTCGATGTACGGGTTCAACCCCCGGTTCTCGTGGACCACCACCACCCCGGGGAAGGGGCCTTCTCCCCCGGCGGGACGGGCCAGGAGCGCACGGACCTCCCCGTGTCCATCGGGCGAGGGGTAGGTGACGTACTCGGTGCGGATGCGGGCGTCCCCCTCCGGCACCTGTTGCGCCAGGGCGTAGTTCGGCCTCATCCGATCCAGGAGGGCCGCGGCGGTGAGCCCCCCCACGGCGAACCGCGCCGCCCCGTCCAGGAAATCCCTTCGGGTGATCCGGCCGTGGGCGTAGCGGTCGTAGAGTTCGAAGAGCTCAGGGGGAAGATCGGAGTTGGGGGGGCGGGTCATGGGTGGTTCACCTCGGGTGGGGAGAACATCGGACGGGAATGCGACGGTACGGCTCCGGACGCCGGAGGGGCAAGGACCCGGTTCCGCAAACGGGAGCCGGGAGGGGGGGATCCACGCTGGCCGAGTGGGGGAGTGAGGGGGCCCCTCGGTGGACATCCACGGGACGGGAGGGGCGCATGCCAGGAGGACGTAGGTCAACTGGGGGTGGAAGGGGCTCGGAAGAATGGAGGCCGGGGTGGGAAGCTCGCAGGGGCCCGGCCCTCGACCTCGCCTCCCTTCTCCTGCTACTCCTACTCCCCTCAGCCCATCTCAACGCCCTGCCGACCCACCCGGAGGAGCCTCCCCTGCCCCCGTCCTGGGCCTTTACGGTGAACGACCCCGACGCCCCTCCGACAGCACAGGACGACGGCCGGGTGCGGATGATTGCCGGAAGCCCCAGAGGCTTCACCCTGGCCCGACTCCGGGACCCCTTCTCCCTTCCGGACCGGCATCCCCACGGGCAGCCCCCCGGGCCTCCGGCGGTGACCCAGGGGCGCCGCCCCGAGAACGCCAGCCTCGCCGGTCTTCCCGCCGCCTGCATCGTCCAGCAGATGGAGGACGATCGGAACGGCCTCCGCCGCTCCTCCGAGCCGCGGATGGGTCCCCCGGCCAACATGCTGAACCAAGCCACGGCCGCCACCGAAGAGGAGACCCGGGAGGCGGCGGGGTCCTTCGCCGCCCTCCCAATCCAACGATGGATCCCGGTGGTGGAGGTGGATTCCATCCCCGCCATGCACATCGCCGGTTGGATGCACGTGCCTGTAGAGGGCCGGGGGATGGAGCCCCTTGGGGAAGGGATCCTGGAGACGCCGGAAGATCCGGAAGGAACGGCCCTCCGGGACGCCTCGGCGGGCTTCGTCGCGTGGGTCCCCCGGGGACGCCTGACCAAAGGAGAGCGCCTGGTGCGAACCGGTGCCGACGGACGGTCCCAACCCTGCGCCATCTGCCACGGGGAGGACCTGAGGGGCCTGGGCCCCCTCCCCGGGCTGGCCGGGCGAAGCCCGTCCTACATGGTCCGCCAACTCTGGGATCTGAAGTACGGCGCCCGGCATGGACGCCGCCGTTCGGAATCTGTCCCTGGAGGAGATGACGGCCATGGCTGCGTGGCTGGCCTCCCTGGATCCCTGACGCCCGGCCGGGGGAGGGGGGTGGACAGGTCCCCCTGCCGGGTAGCCCCTTCTCCAAGAGTCCGTGGGATTCGGCGATGCGGAAGCCCCGGGAGCGCACCACCCCCCGGGAAGCGCGACACAGGGCGGCCTACGTCGCCGGTTCGATATTCTGGTTCCCGCGAAACAGGTTGTCCGGGTCGTATCGGGCCTTGACCTGGCGAAGCTTCCGGAGGTTGGTCCGCCATGCCTCGGGGTGGCGAGCCGTCTCGTCCTCGCTCATGAGGTTCATGTAGACACCCCCGGCCCCATGCCCAGCCATGGCGTGATGGAACTCCCGTGCCCACGCGCGCATCCGCTCGTCTTCGGCAGGGTCGGTCCAGTCGGCCACCAGGTGGAAGGAGTAGGCGTGGCCCCGATGGGGAAAGGCGGTTTCTTCGGGTGGAACCCGGTTGATGGCTCCCCCCATGGGCTCGAAGTAGGCCGCGCTGAAGGGCCCTTGCAGCGCTTCGGTCCACTCCAGGAGGGTGTCGATGGCCCCATCCGAAAGTTCGTCAACGTACTGGGCCTGCGAGTATCGGCGCCGCCCAGCAGGCATCCCCGCATCGAACATCCGCTGCGCGTCCAGGTAGGGCATCATGTCGATGGCGCTCACGAGAGGGTCGCCGAAGTCCAGGACCGGTGCCAGTTCCTCTCGGGCGGCGTCCAGGCTTCCCACATGGGCAGCCACGAGGAGGAAGCCCGGCTTCCCGTGGTGCTTCACCGGGATCGGGTCGACGGGCGGGAGCGGCAGGAGGAAGGGATAGAGAGTGAGGTCATCGGACGCACTGGCCATGAACTCCCGGTAGAACTGGAGCCCCTGGCGGGCCGCTTCGAAGGAGTGGATCACCTGCCCGGCCATGATCTCGGGACCCACCGGGTGGAGGGTCCGCTCGAAGGAAGTGACGATGCCGAAATTTCCCCCTCCACCTCGGAGGGCCCAGAAGAGCTCGGGATGGTTGGACGCGTCGGCGCGTACCACTTCTCCAGAGGCCAGGACCACGTCGGCCCCGGTAAAGTTGTCGACGGCGAGTCCGTGTCGGCGGGCGAGGTAGCCGGTACCACCCCCCAGGGTGTAGCCGGCCACGCCCACCTCCGAGACCGTACCCCCGGTGCTGGCAAGCCCGAAGAGCTGGGCTTCGTGGTCGAACGTGCCGGTGAGGACACCAGGTTCGACCCACGCGCGCTTCGAACCTGGCTCCACCCGCACCCCGTTCATGGGCGAGAGATCAACCAGGAGTCCCCGATCCGGTGCGGAATGACCGGCAAAGTCATGCCCCCCCCCGCGCACCGCCAGGGGCATCTCCTGCGCCCGGGCGAATCGGACCGCCTCCACGACGTCGGCGGTGCCAAGGCAGCGGAGGATCCCATCGGGGGACCGGTCGAAGCGGGAGTTCCAGCCCTTCCGGGCCGCCTCGAACCCCCGACTTCCGGGGGTCAGGAGGGTGCCCCTGGTTCGGGCGTCCAGTTCAACGAATCCCGGGTTCGATTCGTGCATCGGTCGGGTCATGGGTCGATCCTTGCTCGGATGGAGGGAGCGGCGTCTGTATGGGGCGGTCGGGGACCACCCGGCCCTTGGGCCGGACGTCCCGCCGCCGCCAGGTCGGTGGTCAGTGCTTGCCACGGGCACCCGTGGGGGTCCCGTGGGGAACGGTGAAGGTCTCCCACATCCCCTCATCCGCCGGCACCTCGGAGACCCAGGCGTAGTCGCCCGGCTCCAGCCGGACGGTGACGTATGCGGTCTGGCCGGCGACCATGGTCTGGGCACCTCCCACAAAGGTGGCAGGGCCGCGCTTCCCCGACGCCGAGATCAGTCCTGCCGGATCCATCCAGTTCATCCACTCGGCTGTGGATTCGGCGTCCCACCCTGCGTCCAGACGGATCAGGTGCACGTCATGGCCCAGGAGGTGGGCATAGCCCTCCGCCGGCTGGTCGTCGAAGTGCACTGCCACGGTGTGCAGGCCCGGACGGATGGATTCGGGCACCCGTAGGTCCCCGGTGGCCAGGTTGATCTCCATGGAGGACTGCGGTTCCCTCAGGCGACTCCGTTCAGCCCCGGTCACCTCGAGCAGGGCCAGCATCCCATGGTAGGAGTGGAAATCCCCGGCGGCGTCCTTCACATAGCATTCGACGATGTAGTATCCCGGCCCCAGGTCCAGCGTCGTGCGCGAAGTCACTAGACCGCCAGTGAACCCGGGCCCTCCACTGGGCACTGCGTCTGCAAACCAGTGGGGGAATAGTTCGGGGTAGACCCCGCTCAAGTCACCGGGATCCGCATCCTTGTCCTCCATGAGGGTGTCCATGAAGAACTGGAACGGCCGGGTGAGGTTCTCGTACCAGTATTCCAGCATTCCGTCCCGGTCGTCCCTGAAGAGATCCGCGAGCGTGTCGGGCACCTGCGCCAGGTAGACGAAGTGGGTCGACGAGGAGTGATTGTCGAGTTCCAGGGTGGTCCACCCGGCGGGGATGACATCGTCGGATAGATCGAAGACGTAGTGCTCCCCCTCGTGGCGGGCGACGACCTCGATGACCTGAGCCTGGCTGGCGGGGACCGGACCACTCCTGAGGGCCTCCACGGGGGGGTCGGGCGTCACGGTGGGGGACTGGTCACAGGCAACCACGATCGATAGGGACATCGCAAGGGCCAGGGCCCCGGCAGGAAGCTCTCGGAGGGCCGTGGCGGGTCGACGGGAGTCGGATCCCATAGTGCTGCTCCTTGTGGAAGCGGGGAGGACGTGGGGGACCTGTTGCGCCAGGACCCCGATGTGTCCCAATGATGGAACGAGGGGCTCACCCGCCGATCTCGAGCCCGTCACATCTCCATCACATGGAGGTACGATGCCCCGAGCCATGGAGCCTCCGCCCATCCCCTCCCCGAATCCCCGACTCCCCTGATGCTGCACCTCCGACTCCTCGGTTCCCCCGCTCTGGAAGAGGACGGCTCGCCACTCCCGGGCGCTGCCCGGCACCGTCACTCCCTGGCTCTGCTGGCGCTCCTGGCCCGGGCGCCCTCTGGAACACTCGGGCGGGGCACCCTGGTGGGGCTCCTCTGGCCTGAGGTGCCGGAAACGTCGGCCAGGAATCGACTCAGCACTTCCCTCCATCGGCTCAGGGAGGGCGTGGAGCGGGACCTTGTGGTCTCCGAGGGCGCAGCCCTCCGTCTGAACCACCGGAGGGTCCGCTCCGACGTGTACGCCTTCGAGGAAGCCCTTGAGGACCAGGAGTGGGACCTGGCGGTGGAGCACCACCGGGGGCCGTTCCTGGACGGATTCTGGCTCCCCGACTCCCCCGCCTTCGACCAGTGGATGGACCAGGAACGCGCCAGACTCCACCGGCGCTTGCGCGACGCCCTGGAGTCACTGGCCAGGGATGCCGAGGCCAGGGGGGACCTCCGGGACGGCATCCACTGGTGGCGCCGACTGCGGGATGAGGTCCCCCACGACTCGAGCGTGGCCGTCGAGCTCGTGGAGCGCCTGGCCCGGGCCGGTGATCGGGTAGCGGCCCTCCGAGCGGCGGAGGAGCATACCCATCGGCTCGCATCCGACTACGGGATGACCCCGGACCCCCGTCTGGACCACGTGGTCGGGCCCCTCCGTGCACCGGACGCCCGCCGGCCCGAGCCGACTCCGGCGCCCACGTCGCCTCAACGCCATGTGGTGGCCGTACTCCCCTTCGAGCGCCTGGGGGCGGAGGCTGCGGATGACGCCTTCGCCGACGGCCTCCACCACGACCTCCTCACCCGACTCTCCCGGGCGAAGGACCTGAAGGTCATCTCACGGACCTCGGTCCTCCGCTCCCGGGCGCAACAGCGCTCCATGCCTGCGCTCGCCCGGGACCTGGGGGCCGGGACGGTGGTCGAGGGGTCGATCCAGAAGGCCGGGGGTCGGGTCCGCCTCAACGTCCAGCTCGTGGATGCCACGGACGACACGCACCTCTGGGCTGAGCATTACGATCGGGAACTGACTGCCCGCGGTCTCTTCGACATCCAGGAGGAACTGGTGGAGCGAATCGCGGATTCCCTCCAGGCCGAGCTCCGGAGCGTGACGGCTCCCGGCCAGGGATACACCCGACCCATGCCCACCGAGGATCTCCAGGCATACCGGCTCCATGCCCATGGACGGTTCCGACTGGACGAGCGCACCGAGTCGGGGATGCGGGCGGCCCTCGCCCATTTTGAGCGGGCAGGGGGTCTGGATCCCGGGTACGCCGAGGCCCATGTGGGGGTCGCGGACGCCCTCATCCTCCTCCACGAGTACGGATACGAGGAGGCCGCCCCCGCGCTGGAACGAGCCGAGGAAGCGGCGCTCCGTGCCATCGGACTCGACCCCGGACTCGCCGGCGCCCACGCGTCCATCGGCCTCCTCCACGAGGCGCGCAGGGCAGGTCCCCAGGCGATCGAATACCTGCAACGGGCCGTTGAACTGCAGCCGAGCTATGCCGACGCCCACAACTGGCTGAGCTGGACCAGCCAGCTCCTCGGACGAGCCGAGGCAGCACTCCGGAGCGCGGAGAGGGCGGTGGAGCTGAATCCGCTGTCGGCCGAATCGGTGAGCAACCTGTCAGTCTCGCTGGTCATGAATGGCCGGCCGGAGGAAGGTCTCCAAGAGGCCCGCCGGGGTCGAGAACTCCAGCCCGGATGGGGGACTGCCATCTTCTACGAGGCGCTGGCGCTCTTCGACCTCGGGTACTTTGGCGAGGCCGCCCGTCTCCTGGAGGACCTGCCGGTGCCGTGGGCAGGGCACGGGCCAGAGGCGACGGGAGCGCTCATCCACGCCGTCGAGGGCCACGAACGGTTGGCCCGCCGGGCGCTCGAGAGTTTCGCGAAGCGGGGCAACTGGGCTGCGGTGGGCCTGCTCCACGCCGCATTCGGGGAGCCGGACCAGGCTCTCGATGCCCTCGGCCGGGTCCAGAGGTGGAGCTACTGGCCCACCCTGACCGTGCACCATTACTACCCAGCGGTACTGGGGCCACTTCGCCGGGATCCCCGCTTCAAGTCCATTGTAGGTGCGGTGCGAGAGGCCTGGGGGATGCCCAGCGAGTAGTGGGACGGATGGGATGAGCGGCTCGCATGCACAGCCGGGACGCCGTGGCAGGCAGGACCCCCGACGGCTCTTCGGGTTGCGGGCGGACTCGAGATCGCCGTTCCTGGCGGCGACCGAGACCCGGCAGAGTTCCGTGTATCCCGTATCGTAGTCCGTGAGGTTTCATGGCCGAGGCCGGGGTCCCAGGAATCCTGAACCCGACCGTCGCATGAAATCGGCGGAAACCCATGGTCCTTGGGATGATACAATGCCGTGTCGGCGACACCGGGTCCGGTTACATGGAGATGGTGTACGGAAACCACGCCGACACGGGAAGGCCATCCCGCCGCGCCGGCTCGAACACCCACTGGGCGGCCTCCTCCATGAGGCGGCGGTTGAATCCCCGATCCGAGGTGGGGGGCTCCAGCCGGGTGGAGTCGGCCACCACCCGGCCGCCCTCGTCGATGAAGACCCACACCTGGATCTCCTGGCCCCGGAGGGAGCGGTTCGTGGGGGGGATGATCATGCCACGGGGGGAGGGGGGGACCACCCGGAAGAGCCCCTCGTCCGTGGTCCCGGCGTCGCCGCGCCCCGAGGCCCTGGGGAGCCCGGCGTCCTCCGCGGCGGTGGCCTGGGTGTCCTGGCCCGTCACCTCCTGGTCCCCCGGCATGGGGACCTCGGGCATGTCCAGGGAGATCTCCGGCGTGGCCTCGGGCTCCACCTCGGCCGGGTCCTCGAGCTCCACCTCCACCACCACGGGAGGTGGAGGCCGCACCGGATCGGGGGCACCCACCTCCCGGAGGGAGACCGTCTGCATGACGCCCTCCGCCGCCCGGTCGTCCCGCTCCTGGGGACCGGCGGCGGCGAAGGGGGAATCGGGAAGGGGGGAGCGCCCCCCGAGGAGGAGGAGAAGGAGGTGCAGCAGGAGGGAGATGGCGAAGGCCTGGCGCCAGACGCGGCCCTCGCGATCCCTCCGGTCCCGGACCGACAGGTCCTGGTTGCCCCGGCTCCTCTCCGCAGGCGTTGGCTCTTCCATGGGGCCTCTGGTGGGGGGGAGACCTGGGGGCGGTCGCCTCCCCTGCCTCGTTCCGTCTCCGGTACCTCGTCCGGAACCTCGACGTCTCCTTCCTACTACGACGGCGGAGGGGTTCCGGGTTCCAGCCCCGCCCTTCCGCGAGGGCTTCCCGGGGCCCGCGCCCGCCCCCTCAGGGAGGGGAAGGGAGGGGTGTCCTATGGACCCCTCCCCTCCCTTGGGCCACCTTGGTTGATCGGGAGGGCGTGGAAGCGCTCCCCGTCCCCCACGCCATCCGTTCGCATCCCCGGCCGGAGATCGATGTGAAGGAAGGAAATCCCCTCTCCGAGTGGGAGGAGCAGGCCCAACTCCGGGACCAGGCCGACCCGCGGCGGCGGACCGTCGTCCAGACGCGGATGGACCTGGTCCTGGCCAGCCAGCTCCCCACCATCCTGGGGGTGGCCGCCCTCCTCTACCTCCTCACGGCGGGGTGGCACCTGGTGCGCCTCGGTGAGGAGGAGTTCCGTCTCACCCTGGCGGGGAGCTCCCTCATCGTCTCCCTCTTCCTGGGTGCAGGGGCGTTCCACTTCCGGGGACGCCCGGTTCCCGCCGACCGGGCCCACCCCCTCTCCCTGGGTGTGGTGGCGCTCCTTGTGGTGGACGGCGCCCTCAACCTGGGGCTCTCCCGCGACCCGATCCACTCCACCGGGTTCATGCTCCTCCTCATGGCCTGTGGGGCTTTTCTCACCGATCTCCGCTGGACCCGGGGCGCCCTGGGCCTGGTGCTCGGGGGCTGGCTCGTGGTGGTGGCCCTGACCTCCCTGGGAGCCCCCACCCTCCCCCACTTTGCCGTGGGCGTGGTCCTCTCCCTCATCCTGGCGAGTCTCATCGCCAACCTCCGGATCGGCAACCTCCGGCGCCTCGAGTCGCTGACCCTGGAGCTGAAGGACCTCATCGGCCTGGACGGGCTCACCGGGATCGCCAACCGGCGGGCGTTCGAGCAACGGATCGGGGCCCTTTGGTCCCGTCTCCGCCGGGATCGGGAACCCCTGGCCCTCATCCTCTGCGACCTGGATCACTTCAAGAACCTGAACGACACCCGGGGCCACTCGGAGGGGGACGCGGCGCTCCGGCAGGTGGGGGGGATCCTGAGGTTCGCGGTCCGGACCACCGACGATCTCCCCGCCCGCCTGGGAGGGGAGGAGTTCGCCGTGCTCCTCCCCCGGACCTCCCGGGATCAGGCCCTCCTCGTGGCCGAGCGGATCCGGGAAGCCATCGCCTTCGCCCGCATCCCGAACCCCGGCGCGCCCACCGGGGAGATCCTCACCATCAGCCTGGGGCTCGCCGTGGCGTGGCCTTCGGCCAAGGTCACGCCGGAGTCCCTCATGGATCGGGCCGACGAAGCCCTGTATCGCGCCAAGGCCGGGGGACGGAACCGGGTGGAGGTGGAGGAGGGGCGGCCGGTCCCCGAACCGTCCGGACGGACCCCGGGGACCGGGGAGGGCGCGCCCCTCCATGGGGCGGCCTTCCCGGCTGGGGAGACGTCCTCCTCCTTCCAGCGTACGCGGGTCGTGCCCCGCCCCTCCGCCCCACCCGGCCCCGGCGGGGGAGGGGAGCCGAACCCGCTGGACCGCCCTCTCCCCCTGGCCACCGGGCCACGGGACGGGGAAGAGGGGCTCCCCCGTCCCACCGACGACCCCTTCTGGGTCCCTCCCTTCCCGGAGGGGAACCGGGAGGAGTGATCGGCCGGGGAGACCTCCCGGCCGCGCCCGCCCCCAGAACCACGGCCCGCCCCCCTCCGCCCGCTGAGATCAGAAGAACTGGTAGGGGGTGGAGGTGAAGTTCCCCGGGAGGTACTGGAGGAGGAAGGGGAGGTAGGCCACCAGGATGAGGATCACCGTGGCCACCATCCAGTAGCGGAACCGGTCCAGCTTCACCTCCCACCCCTCCATGGCCGGCGGATGGTGGGTCTCGGTGAAGGGGATGTCCACGGGACCCTCCGAGCGCTTCCCGAAGAGGACCGTCCCGATGAGGACGGCGAAGAAGGCGCCCCCTCCCATGAACATGAGGGTGCCCCCCAGACCCGTGAGCATCCCCGCCAGCTCCCACGACGCCTTCCCGTAGGGCGCCTCCATGATGAGGGTCCGGCGGGGCATCCCGTCCAGCCCCCCGGAGATGAGTCCCCGGGCCATGACCAGCACGCCGGCGGTGTAGAGCCAGGAGGAGAAGACCGCCATCCCCCGCCCCACCAGCTCACGCCGGGTGAGATACGGGATGAGCCAGTAGGCGATCCCCATGAAGGAGAGGGTCACCGCCGACCCCACCGTCATGTGGAAGTGCCCCGGGATCCAGGCCGTGTTGTGGACCGCGGCGTTCAGGTTGTACGACGCGTTGATGAGCCCCGTGGCCCCTCCCAGGGTGAAGGTCATCATGGCCAGGAGCTGGGCCACGAGGGCCGGATTCTTCCAGTCCAGCCTGAGGAACCAGTCGGCGAGCCCCGTTCCGCCCCGGCGGCGTCCTCCGATCTCCAGCGCGTACATGACCGAGAAGGCTGTGACCATGCTGGGGAAGAAGACCCCGAAGGTGAGAACCGCGTGGGTGGCCTTCATCCCCGTGCCGATCCCCGGATCGGTGTACTGGTGATGGAAGCCCGTGGGGATGGAGAGGAGGAGGAAGAGGACGAAGACGATCCGTGTGAGCTGGTCGCTGAAGAGGGTGCCCCCGGCATGCTTCGGCACCATCATGTACCAGGACACGTAGGCCGGAAGCAGCCAGAAGTAGACGATGGGATGCCCCGAATACCAGAAGAGGGTCCGGCTCAGGAGGGGGTCCGAATGGGAGATGAGGCCCAGGGACCAGGGGAGAAGGAGCCCCACCACCGACGCGGCGATCCCGATGGAGGCCAGTGCCCACATGGCGTAGGTGGCCACGGAGACGAAGGCCATGAGGGGGATCCGGACCCCGGGGTTCTCCTTCCGCCACCCCCGGAGCCCCAGCCACAGGTTGATCCCCGTGAGCCAGGTGGACACCACCAGGAGGGCGAGCCCCAGGTAGTAGGTCCAGTGGGCCATGAGGGGGGGGTAGAAGGTGTAGAGGACCGAGGCCTGCCCCGTCCCCATGGCATACCCGGCCAGGAGGAAGCCCAGGACCATGGTCCCGAGCACCGCCCAGAGCATGGCCCCGCTCAGGGGTCGCGCCAGCGCCCGGGAGGTGGTGAGGCTCAGGAAGCCGTTGGCGAAGGCGAAGGTGAAGACGATGGCGTTCACCACCCCGTGCACCGTCAGCCCCTGATAGTACGTCCGCATCCCGGGGAAGTACTGGAGGATGTCCACGTTGGAGTAGTTCAGCGCCTGTCCCAGACCATTCAGGATCCCGATGGCCAAGGCGCCGAAGCCCAGGTAGATCATCCAGCGGATGGCCCGAAGGTGACCTTCGGGAAGCTCGAAGCCGGAAGGGCTCGCTACGACGGGCGTGCTCATTCGACGATCAGGGTCCCGTACATGAGATGATGGCCGGCACCACAGAATTCGTGGCAGATGACGAGGTGCTCCCCGGGCTCCCGGAAGGTGGTGGTGAGACGGGTGACCTGACCCGGGATGACCATGAAGTTGGCCCGGGTCCCCTCCACGTGGACGCCGTGGATCACGTCGGTGGAGGTGGAGACGAAGGTCACCTCCGCCCCGGCGGGCACCCGGATCTCACGGGGCGTGAAGGACCATGCAGCCGCGATCAGGACCACCTCGTAGCGACCGGGACCCACCTCCCGCACACCGGGCGCGTCGAAGGGGGCCGTGGACCTCACTTCCGCGGGATGGATCACCTCCTCCCGATCCGGAAGGTGCACCCCCATGGCGAAGGCGGAATAGAAGAGGGCCCCCATGAAGACGCAGAGCATGGCGGCGGTGATGGCCAGGAAGACCTTCTCGATCTTTTCCGTGGTCATGGACTACCTCCCCAGGAACTCGAAGTAGATGGCGAGCCACATGCCCGCCATGACCATCAGGAAGATCATCATGAAGAAGAGGGTCCCGGTGGGGAGGGGAAGCTCCTCCTCCGGGCCATCCTGGGGCGGGATCGGGTCGTTCAAGGGGGTCACCTCGGCTGGGAGGGATGGATGCGGGGCATGGCGGCGGCCGGCTGTCCCAAGGGACGACCGGGGGCCGGGAAAGGGGCGGTCGCAGCGTGGGGTCCCCTCACCCCTCGCCCTCCCCCACCGGGGACGGGAAGGCGCTGAGGATGTAGCGATAGAGGAGCCAGGCCACCCCCAGGAAGACCCCGGTCATGGCCAGGGCCAGGAGGTACCGGCCACCCTCCACCGGGAGCCCCGCCAGGAAGTCGCTGAGCGTGTGCCAGACGAAGAACGCGAGCCCGGCTCCCACCACGAAGAAGAGGGTGAGGACCACGGTGAGCTGGAGGGTGGAGGGGGTCCGTTCGGCCATGGGAGGCTCCCTGCCTCGGTGGGTCGTTGGAGACGATGGCGAGGTGGCTGAGCCCATGCCCCCTACGTTTCCGCGGGAGCGGGGAACGGGGGCTCCGGCCGGCACGATCCTGGGCAAGCCCCGTGCCGAGGGGGCTCCCGCCCCGGGAAGGCCGGAGTGGCGGGACCCCAGGGCCCGGGCACCTCCGCCGGGAAGGGGACGAATCGTCTCAACGGCGCGCTTCCTCGGGACATTCTACCCCTGGGTGGAGACGGGAAGGGGAACGGGCCCGGGGCCATGGCCGGGGTTCGCCGGCAGCCTTCCCCCGGGTCGGCCGCCGTCGGCTTGCGTCGGCCGCGCCCCCGGGGTGAAGTTCGGAGGAGTTCGAGCCAGCCCCCGCGATGTCGGAGACATCGGATGCCCTCCACGGATGCCGCTCCCGAGTCCATCGCCCCCGAGGAGCGCCCGGGCGCCCGGGCGGGGAGCGGGCGCGTCCGCGCCTTCTACGAGCTGACGAAGCCCGGGATCGCCGGCTTCGTCATGATGACGGCGGGCGTCTCCTTCTATGTGGGGGCCCAGGGGCGGGCGCCCCTCCTCCCCCTCCTGTTCACCCTGGCCGGAACCGTGGTGGCCACCGCCGGAGCCCTGGCGCTGAACCAGTACCTGGAGCGGGAGGTGGACGCCCGGATGAGCCGCACCCGCTCCCGCCCCCTTCCCTCGGGACGCCTTGCGCCCCGGGAGGCGCTGGGATTCGGAGTGGGCCTCATCGCCGCGGGCTGCCTCCTCCTGTGGGCCACGGTGGGCATCCTCCCCGCCGCCCTCACCCTCCTTTCGGCCGGGGCCTACAACTTCGTCTACACCCCCCTCAAGTCCCGGTCGTACCTGGCCACCCTGGCCGGGGCGATTCCCGGGGCCATGCCGGCCCTCATCGGGTGGAGCGCCGCCACGGGAGCCGTGACCCTGGGGGGCATGGTCCTCTTCGCCATCGCCTTCCTCTGGCAGATCCCCCACGTACTCGCCCTGGCCTGGCTTCTCCGGGAGGACTACCTGAAGGCGGGATTCTACCTCACCCCTCCCGCCGACCCCGAGGGACGGATCATCGGGCGTCAGATGGTCCTCTACTCCCTGGTCCTCATCCCCGTGAGCCTGGCACCCACCTTCCTCGCCATCACCGGGAGTCTCTACCTGGGAGGGGCGCTGGTCCTGGGCCTGGCCGTCCTCTGGTGGAGCTGGCGGGCCCGGAACGCCATGACCCGGGCGTCGGTGCGGAAGGTCTTCCTGGCGTCGCTGGCGTACCAACCCCTTCTCCTGGGCCTCATGCTCCTGGACACCGTCCGCCCCTGAGCCGGTGCCGGGGCCCGTCCTCCGACCCTGACCCCGGAGCGTCCGGATGCCTGCGTTCCCCCTCCTCCTCGGCGGCCTGATGGCGGGGCTTCTCCTCCTCTCCCCTCATCCCATGCACGCCCAGTCCAGCCACGAGGACCGTCCCCGGGCCCGGGATCTCGGGATCCGGATCGGGATCTTCACCCCCGGACCCCTGAACGCCATCACCGACGTCCCCGGCGTGCGGGTGGGGCAGACCACGGTGGTGGAGGGGGAGGACGTCCGGACGGGGGTCACGGCCATCCTCCCCCACGGGGGCGATCTCTTCCGGGACCGGGTCCCTGCGGCCATCCACGTGGGGAACGGGTTCGGGAAGCTGGTGGGCATCACCCAGGTCCGGGAGCTGGGGGAGCTGGAGACCCCCATCCTCCTCACCTGCACCCTCTGCGTCTGGAAGGCGGCCGACGCCATGGCGGAATGGCTCCTGGCCCGCCCCGGGATGGAAGGGGTGGGCTCCATCAACCCCGTGGTGGGGGAGACCAACGACGGCGGACTGAATGACATCCGATCCCGGCCCGTCCGCCCGGAGCACGTGGTGGCCGCCCTGGAGGGAGCATCGGAGGGCGCGGTGGAGGAAGGGTCGGTGGGGGCCGGGACCGGGACCCGTGCCTTCGGCTGGAAGGGAGGAATGGGAACGGCGTCCCGGGTGCTCCCGGCCTCCCTGGGCGGGTACCGGGTCGGTGTCCTGGTGCAGTCCAACTTCGGGGGGATCCTCACCATCGACGGTGCCCCGGTGGGAGAGGAACTGGGGCAGCATTCCTTCCTGGGCGACGTGGTGGGACCGCCGGACGCCGGGGCGTGGGCCGGCCCACCCGCCACCGGAGCATCCGGTCGCACGGAGCCCTGGCGGGACCAGGAGGACGGAGCCGGCTCCATCATGATCGTCATCGCCACCGACGCCCCCCTCTCGGATCGGAACCTGGGACGCCTGGCCAGCCGGGCCATGATGGGGCTGGGGCGCACCGGCTCCTTCGCCGGAAACGGCTCCGGGGACTACATCATCGCCTTTTCCACCGCCGAGGAGGTGCGACGGCGGGGGAACGGCGAGGTCCCCCGCGTGG
>JBJHCB010000023.1:0-15214 GCA_050485805.1 Gemmatimonadota bacterium
CGGTCCGTCCACCGGGCTCCGAGCTGGGCCCCAACCCGAAGGAATTGTTGAAGTAGGACCCGTCCACCGTGATGGAGTTGAGGCGGGGATCCTGCCCGGCGAAGGAGAAGGTCCGACCGAGCTGGGGGGTCAGGCGCGCGAAGTCGGAGATCTGCCGGGAGATGCTGGGAAGGGTCTCGATGGAGGACCGGGCCACCGTGGTGGAGGCCCCCGTCCGCTCCGAGCTGATGATGGCGCCCACGTCCCCCATGACGGTGATCCCCTCGAGTTCCACCGCCGCCTCCGTCAGGACGAAGGAGAGGTCGGTAGTGACCCCCAGGTTCAGGACCACGTCCTGCCGGATCTCGGTGCGATATCCGATATAGGAGACGGTGACGGTGTAGGGGCCGCCCACCCGCATCCCGGGGATGAGGAAGCGGCCGTCCCCGCGGCTCGTGGACCCGTATCGGCTCCCCGAAGGCTCATGCACCGCCGTGACGTTGGCGCCGGAGAGGGGGGTACCCGCCGTGGACACCACCGTCCCGCTGATGGTGGAGGTGGTGACGCCCTGGGCCAGTACGCCACCGGGGCCGAAGGCCAGGAAGCCCCCGATCAGAAGGCCGACTGTAGCCAGTTGTCTCATGTTGAAGCTCCGCCGGAAGGAAAGGAGTCGGACAGGGCGCCCGGGACGAGCACGGAGAGGAGAACGGTCGGGCAGCCATCCGGAAGGTCGGGTCGGGAGGGTGCGGAGGATTCCCAACCCGCCGGAAATGTGCCGTCTCGGATCGACTTCTCCAAGGGTCTTTTGTAACAGCACGGGAATGCCAGGGTTACAATCGGCCGAGTCCCACCGGCGCCCCCTCCCGGGGCAGCGTTCCGGCCGTCTACCGGGGCGCTCCCGGGCCACCCGGCGCCCTCGGCTGGTCAGACCCCGCCGCCCGCCGGAGTCCGCCGTGGAACGAGGCCACCAGCACCCCTCCCACCAGGATCAGGTTGAGGATCCCCCACCCGGTGAGGGGGGGCGTGGGCTCCCCGCCGGCGGCCACCACCTCGGGAAGGCTCCACAGGGGAAGGAGGACGGACAGGAAGAGGAGGAAGAGGTTCACCACGCTCTCCCCCGCCGCCAGCCACGGTGCGAGGAAGGGGAGGCGGATGGCGAGCACCCCCAGGACCCCCAGACCCGCGTAATAGCCCAGCCGAGCCGAGGGGGTGGGAAGCCCGGCCACCCGGATGGGTGCCCCCAGGAGGAGATCCAGGGCCAGGAACGCGGCGGTCCCCACCAGGAAGTAGAGGGCGGTCCGGCCGGGTGTCACCGAACCGTCCGGGTGTCCTGCACGGCCGGCCGTCCGGCCATCAGCGCCCCGGGGCCCGGGCGGCGGCCACCGCCTCGCTCGCGAGCCACGCCGTCCACCAGAGGTCCCGGAGCATGGCGGCGCCGTCGGCGATCCGGTCCGCGGCGAAGGCCAGGGAGACCGGATCCGCCGGGCGGTTCGGGTCGAAGCCATGGTCCCGGTCGATCCGGTAGAGCTCCTCCACCTGGTTGTTGGAGGCCTGGATATAGGCCACCACCTCCGCCCGGACGTCAGGACCCAGGGCCCGGGGCGGGGCCGTCACCCGCCCCTGGACATCGGGATAGGTCACGTGGGCCCGGACGAACCAGGACTCGAACCGGGCGTGGAACTGCCGGTCGGTGGTGAAGCCGCCGGGGTTGGGCACCCGGGATTCGTCCCATCCGTTGAAGTGGATGGTGGTGTGATGGGGCTGGGACGCATCGGTGACGAAGTGCCCCAGGACCCCGGCATCGTCCACGATCCGCGCCTCCAGGAGCCGCCGGACGTGGGGGTCGTCCGCCAGCCGCCAGCGGGCGAAGCTGTTCACCATCCGCTGGTAGAGTTCCAGGATGGTGAAGTGGGAGAATCCCACTGCCACCTTGGGGTTATCCACTCCTTCCTCAAGTAGATTCTGGAAGAATTCCCAGCGGTCCCGGGACCGCTCCAGCACGCCTTCGGGGATGTTCTCCAGGTCCACGTAGTGGTCGTACCGCCACCGCTCGTCCATCTCCCGGAACTCCCCCTCGCGCCACCGATCCGGCTCCGGATTGAGCCAGACCAGGGCGTCCCCCGACGCCCGGAAGAAGGCGGGCATCTCCAGTGGCAGGGTCTCCACCGCCGCCCGGGCCGCCATCTCGTGACCGTCGGCCCCCCAGGGAGCACCCCCCGGTCCCGAGGCCCCGCCCACCGGAACCGCCGCGGCCATCACCGGGAGGAGCGGAAGGACGAGGAGGGGGAGCCGGCTCTTTCGGGAAAGGCTCGGGGTGGACGGCATGACGGGGTGGGCCGAACGGGGAGCGGGACGGGTGGGAAGGACGCGCACCGTCACCGGCGTGGGGGATCCGGAGCCGCGAACCCCGCCGAGCGGAGGAGGAAGACGGCGCGGCGGGCCAGGGTGGGGACCAGGGTGGTGGACCCCCCCCCTCCGGCCTCCGCGCCCTCCCGGATCCCCTCCACCAGTCCCCCCACCAGGAGGCTGGCCAGGTCCCGATCCCCGATGGGCTCCAGGGGCACGGCGAAGGGAAGGCTCTCCCCCAGCCGACGCTGGAAGCGGTCCCGGAGGACGTCCAGGAAGGGATCGGGATGCCCTGCCGTCTTGCCCTCCGTCACCTCCTCCCCCGCCGCCGGGGGACGGGGGAGGGCCCCCAGTCGCGAACCCAGGGCCCGGGCCAGGGGCGGATCCGCCTCCAACGCCCGGCCCAACGCGTCCACCACCCGGACGATGGCGTCGGTCCCCACCAACCCCTCGTCGGCCACCTCTGCCTCCGCCTCGGTCCAGACCTCCTCAAGGTAGGCGGAAAGGACGTGGTCCTTCGTGGGGAAGTGGTTGAAGAAGGTCCCCTTGGCGACCCCGGTGACCCGGGTCAACTCCGACACCGTCACCACGTCGAAGCCCCGGTCCCGGAAGGAGGACAGGGCCTCGCCGTAGAGGCGGTCGCGGACCTCCGCGGGGGAGAGGCGCGTCCGGCGGGATGGCCGGCGGCGGGAACGTGTCCGGGAGGAGCGTGGAGTGGTCATGTGGGAATCTTGACTGGGGTCATCCACTCTCGTCAACCGCCACCGCTCCCCATGATGGATCCTCCACGGCCCTTCGGGCCCGGTGGGTGTCCACCGCGGCCGTTGCCTTCCCCCGCCTGGACAGATCCAGCCCCCTCGAAGGGGACGCCCGGGAAACCCGGCCACCCCTCCCCGGGTGTTGCTTCCGGGGGACCGGACCGCCATGGTCGGTCCCCACGTCCGCGCCCCCCCGGCCGGGCCGGACTTCCATGGGCACGGGCGCGGGGGCGCGCTCCACCCCGGTCTTCCTACTCGCACCCCCCACTCCAGGGACCCCGGATGAAGCTCAGCCGATGGCTCGTGGCCGCGGCGGTGGTCGCCCTCGTCGTCGCCTTCTTCGCCCTGGATCTGGGCCAGTACCTCTCCCTGCAGTTCTTCCGGGAGCAGCGGTCCGCCATCGAGGGCTTCCATCGGGACAATGCCCTCCTCACAGGAGGGATCTACTTCGTCCTCTACGTGGCGGTGACGGCCCTCTCCCTGCCGGGGGCAGCCCTCATGACCCTGGTGGGGGGAGCCATCTTCGGCTTCGTGGTGGGGACGGTGCTGGTCTCCTTTGCCTCCACCATCGGGGCGACCCTGGCCTTCCTCCTGGCCCGGTTCCTCTTCCGTGACACCGTGCAGCGGCGCTTCGGGCACCACCTCCGTACGGTGAACGAGGGCGTGGAGCGGGACGGAGCGCTCTACCTCTTCATGCTGCGGCTCGTCCCCGTCTTCCCCTTCTTCGTCATCAACCTGGTGATGGCCCTCACCCCCATGCGCACCCCCACCTTCTTCCTGGTGAGCCAGGTGGGGATGCTGGCCGGGACCATGGTCTACGTGAACGCCGGGACCCAGGTCGCCCAGGTGGATTCCCTGGCGGGGGTGCTCTCGCCCCAGCTCCTGGGCGCCTTCGCCCTCCTGGGGATCTTCCCCCTCCTGGCCCAGTGGGCGGCACGGGGCATCCAGCGGAGGCGGGGGCTCAAGGGATGGCCGAAGCCCCGGCGGTTCGATCGGAACCTGGTGGTCATCGGGGCCGGATCGGCGGGTCTCGTCACCGCCTATATCGCTGCCGCGGTGAAGGCGAAGGTGACCCTCATCGAGAGGGACCGGATGGGAGGGGACTGTCTGAACACCGGATGCGTGCCATCCAAGGCGCTCATCCGGACGGCGAAGTACGTCCATCAGATCGGGCGTCACCGGGACTACGGGGTGGCCCACGCTTCGTCGGAGCACGACTTCGCCCGGGTCATGGACCGGGTGTCGGAGGTGGTGGCCACCATCGAGCCCCACGATTCGGTGGAGCGGTATCGGGGGCTGGGGGTGGACGTGGTCCTGGGCGAGGCCCGGATCACGGGCCCGTGGACGGTGGAGGTGGAGGGAAGGACCCTCACCACCCGGAACATCGTGGTGGCCACCGGGGCCCGGCCCGCGGTCCCTCCCATCCCCGGTATCGAGGAGACGGGCTACCTCACCTCGGAAACGGTCTGGTCCATCCGGGAGAATCCGGGACGACTCCTCGTCCTGGGCGGGGGTCCCGTGGGATGTGAGCTGGCCCAGGCCTTCCAGCGCCTGGGTGCCCGGGTGACCCAGGTGGAGATGCTCCCCAGGATCCTGCACCGGGAGGATCCGGAGATCTCAGCCCTGATGGAAGCCCGCTTCCGGGAGGAGGGGGTGGACCTCCGCACCGACCACCGGGTCACCGGGTTCGAGCCCGGCGAGGGGGAGTGGATCGCCCTGGCGGAGCACCGAGGCGACACCGTCCGGCTCCCCTTCGACACACTCCTGGTGGCGGTGGGACGGGAGGCCCGGGTGGAGGGGTTCGGCCTGGAGGCGGTGGGGGTGACACTGCGGGACGGGCGCATCGAGACGGACGGGTATCTCCAGACCCGGGTTCCCACCATCTATGCCTGTGGGGATTGCGTCGGTCCCCACCTCTTCACCCACGCCGCGTCCCACCAGGCCTGGCACGCGGCCGTCAACGCCCTCTTCGCCAACCCCTTCAAGCGGTTCCGGGTGGACTACTCGGTGCTCCCCCACGCCACCTTCACCGACCCGGAGGTGGCCCGGGTGGGCCTCAACGAGACGGAGGCGCAGGAGCGGGATGTGGAGTACCAGGTCACGACGTACGATATGGCGGGGCAGGATCGGGCCATCGCCGAAGGGGAGGCCCACGGGCTGGTCAAGGTCCTCACCCCGCCAGGGAAGGACCGCGTGCTGGGCGCCACCGTGGTGGGTCCCCACGCGGGAGAGCTCATCGCGGAATTCACCCTGGCCATGAAGCACGGGATCGGGCTCAACCGGATCCTGGGAACCATCCATCCCTATCCCACCCTCATGGAAGCGAACAAGGCCGTGGCGGGCAACTGGAAACGGGCCAACGCCCCCGAGGGCGCCCTCCGCTGGCTGGAACGCTACCATCGGTGGCGAACGGGTTGACGAACCCGGGGGCTCCCGTCAACCGCGGAGGCAGCCATGGGCGGACACAGGGAGAGAGCGGAGGCCACGGTGCGGACGCTCTTCCGACAGGCGGGAATCACGGTGGACGGGTCCGAGCCCCACGACCTCCGGGTGAACGACCCCCGCTTCTTCCCCCGGATCCTGGCCGAGGGGTCTCTCGGGCTGGGGGAGTCCTACGTGGAGGGGTGGTGGGACGCCGATGCGGTGGATGCCTTCATCTGCCGTGTGCTCACGGGCGGCCTCGCCCGACGGGCCCGGGGAAGCCCCCGGGTGGTGGCGCTGGCGCTCCAGGCGAAGCTCCTGAACCTGCAGCGGAAGGGACGCGCCTCCCTGGACGTCCGCTCCCACTACGAGCAGGGCCTGGACCTCTTCAGGACCATGCTGGACGCCCGGATGATCTACTCGTGCGGGTACTGGCGGGACGCCCACGACCTGGATGCCGCCCAGGAGGCGAAGCTCCTCCTCACCTGTCGGAAGCTGGGCCTCCGGCCCGGGATGCGTCTGCTGGACATCGGATGCGGATGGGGAGGGCTCGTTCGATTCGCGGCGGAGCGCTTCGGGGTGCGGGCCACGGGGATCACCCTCTCCCCGGAGCAGGCCGAGGTGGCGCGGGAGGCCTGCGAGGGACTCCCCGTGGAGATCCGGGTCCAGGATTTCCGGGAGGTGGAGGGGCGGTTCGACGCCGTGGTCTCGGTGGGGATGTTCGAGCACGTGGGTCCCCGGAACCACCCCGCGTATATGGCCGCCGTGGATCGATGCCTCGCCCCGGGGGGGCTCTCCCTCCTCCACACCATCGGCGGGAATCAGGAGACGGGGCACATCGACCCATGGATCCACCGCTACGTCTTCCCGGGAGGGCATCTTCCCACCCTGGCCCAGGTGGCCCGGGCGGCGGAGGGGCGATTCGTCATCGAGGACGTCCACAACTTCGGGCCCGACTACGACCGGACTCTCATGGCCTGGCATGAACGCCTCGAAGCCGGATGGGGGACGCTGGCGGACCGGTACGACGAGACCTTCCGGAGAGCCTGGCGATACTACCTGCTCTGCTGCGCCGGCGCCTTCCGGGCGCGCTTCACCCAGCTCTTCCAGGTGGTCCTCTCGCGGCCGGGAACACCCCGGGGGCACCTTCGCACCCTGGAGCCCCCGGCGCGGGACCCGGGTCCCGTTGGGCGGGGTAGGGAACCCTAGCGCGGCTCCCCCGCCCGCTCGTCCGACCTCCACCGGGGGCCGAGGGACCGCCGAGGGGACCGGGACGGAGGCGCCCGACACACGTGAACCCATCCGATGCGAGATCGCACCCGATGAACAAGGGGACCCAGGGAAGGACCGAAGTGAAGGCGATGTGGCACTCCCGGAAAGGAAGGGCTGTCCGCTTGGCCCTTGGCCTGGCGTTGGCGGGCTTCCTCCTGCCTGTTTCGGCCGAGGCCCAGGAGGACGACCGCCGGACCACCCTGGACGGGGTATACACGGAAGCCCAGGCCCAGCGGGGAGCCAGCACCTTCCGCTCCAGCTGCGGCTACTGCCACACCGCCACGGAGTTCGCCGGGGATCACTTCCGGCGGATGGTGAGTGGAGACCAGATCTACTGGTTCTACGAGTACATCCGCTTCAACATGCCCCAGGACGCACCGGGGGCCCTTCCTGCACAGGCCTACGCGGACATCCTGGCCTATATCCTGGAGCTCAACGAGTACCCCGCCGGCGGCGAGGACCTTCCGGCAGAGCCGGCGGTGCTCCGGAACATCGACTTCCCCTCGGTGGACGAGCCCTGACGGCGAGGTGCCGGGGAGGTAGGGCCGGCCGGGAGGTGGAACCCGGGGGAGCGGGGGGAGCGGGAGAATGGGCTCCGAGCGGCGAGAAGGATACGGCTCTCGGCGCGGTCGGGTAGGTCGAAGGAGCAATCCTGCTCGGAAATCGAGACAAAGACAGGTCTCGACGGCCGTTCGCGGTTCGAAGGCTGAATCCTTCCCGGAAACCGAGAAGGATACGGCCCTCCACCGTCGGCCGAGTGCCGGGTGCGGGATCTGAATCGGTGCCCACCGGCCGCGGACCGCCCGTCCCCCTCCTGTCATGGCGCCCCAGCCCGGTCCAGGGGAAGGGCGGCTCAGGCGGGGACTCAGTCCCCCGCCACCCCCCGGAGCACGTCGGTGGTGGTGACGATCCCCACCAACTGCCCCGACTCCACCACCAGGGCCCGGTGGATCCGCTTGTCCAGCAGCAGCCGGGCCAACTCCGGGAGAGTGGCCTCGGGCCCGATGACGATGGGGGCAGGAGACATGATGTCCTCCACCGCGTAGCCGTCGAAGATCCCTTCCGGCATGGATCGGATCCGGTCCCGGACATCGATGATCTGGCCCCTGGGCGTCAGGTAGTAGGCGATGAGCTCCCCCTCCACGGGGCCATCCAGGAAGGCGGCGCCTTCCCCGGCATCCCCCAGGGTCCCGAGACCCCAGCGGAGGGCTTCGGGAACCTCGCTCAGGTCTCGCGAGAGGCGGAGCACGTCCTTCAGGGTCACGATGCCCACCAAGCGATCGTTGGCATCCACCACTGGAACGCCGGTGATCCGATGCTGGTCCAGGAGGCGGACCAGGTCCGAGACCGTGCCGCCGGACGGGATGGTGATCAGGTCCGTCTGCATCAGATCGCGAACGGAAGGCATGGATCGACTCCCAGGGTTCAAGGGGATACGGGAAGGGAGGAGGGGATTCCGCCCCCAAGTCGCTCGCAAGGCCCGTGCCCTGTCCACGGCCCGCGGCGAACGGTCGCAAGGACGCGGGCACTCGGGAAGTGGACGAGACCGAAAGCTCCAGCCACCGTCCCAACCTGGTCCGGGAGTGGGACGAATGGTCCCAGAGCCGAAGGGACACCCTGGGAAGGGGTGGGCCAGAACGCCCACCCTCCGACCGTGCGGCATGTAACACCCCCGTCACGCCCGCCCACCGGGGCCGCAAGCTCCCTCCCGCGCCCGCTCCTCGGCCCTACCGTTCATCAGGCCCGGGCGGGGAGGCCCGAACAGACGACCCCGGGCGGGGAGGGCCGAACCACCCGACCCCGGCAGGCGGACCCCGGTGCGCAGCTCCCCGCCGGAGCGGGCACCGCCCCCCCGGGCCTCTCCGTTCCCCTCCCACATTCCCGTCCGAGCCCTTCCGGCCTGCACCCCCTCGAGAGGAGACCCGCCGCGGTGATCCCCATCTCCAGCCCCTCCGTCCTCGGTCCATCCCCAGCCCCCGCGGGTCCCACGCCGGCCCGGCCTCGCGTCAGCGCAGGGTGGGGGGGCGCCCGCGGACCGATCCTGGCCATCCTCCTGGGAGGTAGTCTGTTCCTGGGGGGCTGCAGCGAGCCCGGTCCCGGCGACGCGCCTGCCTCCGGAGCGGAGGACGGCGGTCACCTCCTGGTCTTCGTGGTGGTGGACCAGCTCCGCGGGGATCTCCTGGATCGCTACGATCCGGTCTTCCAGGGGGGATTCGCGCGGCTGCGGGCCGAGGCCCGTCGCTGGGGGAACGCCACCTTCGACCATGCCCAGACCTCCACCTCCCCGGGGCACGCCACCGCCGCCACGGGGGTCCACCCCCATCGCCACGGCCTGGTGGGGAACAACTGGGAGGAGCGTACCCCCGGGGGAGGATGGGAGACCTTCTACGCCCTCCGGGACCTGGACTCCCCCATCGTGGGGGGGCCGGGGCTCGAGGGCCGGGGGCCCGCCAACCTGCTCCGGGAGGGGCTGCCGGACTGGTTGCTCCAGGCGCAACCCGAAAGCCGGGTGGTCTCCCTCTCGGGGAAGGATCGGTCCGCCATCGCCATGGCCGGACGCACCCGGGGCGAGGTCTACTGGTTCGAAGAGGCATTGGGCCGGTTCGTCACCTCCACCTGGTACCGCAGCGACATCCCCGAGTGGGTGGAGGCCTTCCACCGCGACCCGGATGGTCTGGCCCGCTCCTGGTCCGACACGATCTGGCAGAGCACGGTCCCGGAGGGCGCCCGCCACCTCTCCCGTCCGGATACCTTCGCCTTCGAGGGAGACGGGGTGAACACCTATTTCCCCCACCGGTTCTCCCGGGAAGGGGGGGTGGATCCCGGGACCCCGGAGGACGCGCGGGAGGCAGCCCTCCACCAGTGGCGCTCGCGGACCCCCTTCCTGGACGTCGCCACCCTGGATCTGGCTCGACGCGCGGTGGAGGTGATGGAGCTGGGGGGTGGGGAGGCGGTGGACTACCTGTCCGTGGCCCTCTCCCAGGCCGATCGGGTGGGGCACGACTACGGGCCGCTCTCCCGGGAACAGATGGACAACCTCCTCCGCCTGGACCGGGAGCTGGGGGACTTCCTGGAATTCCTGGATCGGGAGGTGGGGGAGGGGCGCTGGACCCTGGCCCTGACGGCGGACCACGGGACCCTGGAGCTACCGGAAGCCCGTGAGCTCCTCGGACTCCACGGGCGAAGGATCAGCCCCGACGACCGCTGGGCGCTGATCCGCGGGGCCGAGGCGGCTGCCCGGGCGGCGGGGGACGACCCCCTGGAGCGGGCCAGGGCGGCGGCGGCGGCCGCCCTGGAGGAGGAATGGGTGGAGGATGCCTTCGCCTGGGAGGATGTCCTGGCCGAGCCCCCGGCAGACTCCCTCCGCCTCTTCTTCACCCGGTCCTGGCACCCGGACCGGGTCCTGGGGCATCTGGGGCACCTCGGGGTGGCCTATCGGATGCCCGAGGGGGTCTACGACGGTCGCTACCCCTTCGGCACGGGGCACGGAACCCCGTACCACCACGACCGCCACGTTCCCATGGCCATCCTGGGGCCCGGGGTGACCCCGGGGCTGGTGGAGGAATCCGTCTCCGTGGTGGACCTCGCACCGACCCTGGCCCGGCTCCTGGGCATCCCGGCTCCCGGGGACCTGGACGGGAAGCCGCTCCCCCTCCGCTGAAGCCTCAGCGGTTCCGGGCCAGCGCCTCCTCCGCGGCCCGGCGGTCGGGTCGGTCCGGATCCCCCTTCTCCAGGAGCTCCAGGAGCTCCGCGTAGTGCTCCCGGGATCCGGCGGTGTCCCCGGCCGCCTCCGCGGCCCGGGCTGCGCCAAAGAGGGCCCGGGCCCGACGGGGCTCCCGCACCAGGGTGGCCTCGTAGGCGGCCCGGGCCTCTGCCGCCTCTCCCAGCTCCAGGAGGAGATCGCCCAGGAGCTCCCGTGCCGGGAGGAGGGGCCCCGGAGTCACCGGGTGCTTCTCCACCGTCTCCTCCAGCTCCGCCGCCGCCCGGGCAAGGGCCACGGCCCCGGCAGGGTCCCCCCGGGCGTGGAGAACCCACGCTTCCGCGGCCCTCCGCTGGGCTTCCACCACCACGGCCCAATAGTCCTCCCCCTCGGCCCGGAGGCGCTCCAGGAGCCCCTCCATGTGGGCCAGCTCCCCCTCGGCCATTTCCGGCGCGCCGCTCCGGGCGGCGCCCAGCGCCCTTCCGAATCGGGGGATGGCCTCCACCCACGCCGGAGCGGTGGGCGGGATGGGCAGCCCCATGGCCTCCTCCCACCGGTTCCGCTCCAGGGCGTACCGGGTGGTCATGGCGGCGAAGTTGTAGCCGATGATGCTGGTGTAGAAGGTGTCGTCGATCTCCCGTGCCCGGGCCACGATCTCGCCGGCCGCCCGGTCCTGCCCCAGCTGCAGGTGGGCGTAGACCATGTAGTCCATGGGGTGAACCGCGGCGTCGGGGTCCGGCTCTGCCTGGGCCGAACGGGCGTTGGTGGCGATGGACTCCTCCCAGTAGCCCAGGCGGGTGAAGATGTGGGAGGGCATGTGAAGGGCGTGGGGCGCGGAGGGAGCGATCTCGGCATAGCGGAGGGCCGCATCCAGGCCGTGTTCCGCGATGGGCGGGGCATCGAAGGCGTGGATGAGGTAGTGGATGAGCCCGGGATGGTCCGGATGCTCCTCCAGCAGGGGTTCCATCACCTCGGCCGCGTGGAGCTGGCGCTGGAAGGTGAGGTCGTCGGGTGGGGCGTTGGCCACCACGATGCGGCCGTAGAAGAAGAGGATCTCCGGATCGTCGGGATGGGCGGTCCGCATCCCCTCCAGCACCGCCTCGTGGGCGGCCATCCGGTCCAGATGGCGCGGGTGGGTCGCCTCATCGAAGAGGACCTCGGCGGCCCGCAACCAGTCCCGCTCCTTCTCCGTCATGGTCCCTGAGCGCTCCCTCGCCGCAGCCAGCGCTTCCCGGGCCAGCGCCGACCGCTGGGGAGGAGGGGCCCCCCGGGCCATGGGGTTGCCCCAGGAGGTCATGGCCCGGCCCCAGTGGGCCATGCCGCAATCCGGATCGGCCTCCGCCACCGCCCCGAACGCCTCGTCGGCCTCGGCGAACCAGAACGAATGGAGCATGGCCACCGCTTCGTCGAAGAGGGGCTGGACCGCATCGGCGCAGGAGGTGGGGAAGGACACGCTTCCCAGGAGCTGCCCGTCGCCGGGACCGTGGTCGTGGGCGTGGTGGTCCTGGGCCGCCAGGGGAAATGCCAGGGCGAGGACCAGGGCCGGTGCCAGCCCCGCACGGGATGGAGCGGCCAGGGGCCCCGCCCCGCCCCGGCAGGGATGGGAGGTGAACGGAAGGCGCATGGATCTCTCCGGTCTGGGGGTACTCCTGGGGCTATTCTGGAGGAGGGTCGCCCCTACGGGCAAGGATGGCCCGGAGGGATATCCCGGAAGGAGGGCCGGCTATGGCCCAACGGGCACACCCTTCTATTTTCATCTTCTGTCCGCCGATTCGCTGCCCGGACCGGAGCCCCTCGCCCGCTCCGGGTCCTCGGGCGCTCCTACCCCCCGTTGTCCCCCGCGATCCCGCCCCTGAAGGAGGTCTCCATGACCCTGGCTCCCCCGTCCCAACCCCGCCCCCCCTCCGTTCCGCGACGGCCCCTCCCGTGGGGGATCGGGCTCTCGCTCCTCCTCCTGGTGGGGGTCATGGGGACTCCCGCCTCGGGGTGGGCCCAGGACGGAAACGGGACCCATGCCCTCTCCGACCTCCCGCTGGAGGGGGCCGAGGAGACCCGGACCCTCTCCTTCACCACCGACGTGGGGACCTGGATCTCCCTGGACGTGAGCCCCGACGGGGAGCGCATCGTCTTCGATCTCCTGGGGGACCTCTACCTCATGCCCATCAGCGGGGGAGAGGCCACCCGGCTGACCCGGGGGATGGGGTACAACGCGCAGCCCCGGTTCAGCCCGGATGGGGAGCGCATCGTCTTCCTGTCGGATCGGAACGGCGGAGAGAACGTCTGGATCCTCTCCGTGGACCTCTCCGATACCGTCCAGGTCACCCGGGGGAAGGATGACGCCTACCTGAGCCCCACCTTTACCCCCGATGGGGACTATGTGGTGGTCTCCAAGGGAGCCCGGGCCCAGAAGCCCTGGATCTACCACGTGGAGGGGGGGACCGGAGCCGCCCTCTTCACCGAGCCCGAGAACCTCCGGGCCACCGGTCTCGCCTTCGGCCCCGACGGCCGCTACCTCTGGTTCGCGCAGCGGATGGGGGCCTGGCAGTACAACGCCGCCTTCCCGCAGTACCAGCTCGCCGTCTACGACCGGGAGCGCGGCACGCGGACCGTCATGACCTCCCGGTACGGGTCCGCCGTCCGCCCGGCCCTCTCCCCCGACGGTCGCTGGCTGGTCTACGGCTCCCGGCATTTCGCGGACACCGGTCTCCGGATCCGGGACCTGGAATCGGGGGAGGAGCGATGGCTCGCCTACCCGGTGCAGCGGGACGAGCAGGAGTCCATCGCGGAGCTGGACGTGCTGCCCGGATACGCCTTCACCCCGGACTCCCGGTACCTGGTGGTCTCCTTCGCGGGGCAGATCTGGCGCCTCGCGGTGGAAGAGGAGACCCCCACCCCGGAGAACATCCCCTTCAGGGTGCAGGTGGAGCGGGAGTTGGGCCCCGAGGTGCGGTTCGACTACGCGGTGGAGGACAGCCCCACCCTGGTGGCCCGACAGATCAGGGACGGGGTCCCTTCCCCCGACGGCAACCGCCTCGCCTTCACGGCGCTGAACCGGGTCTACGTCGTGGATCTGCCTTCGGGGACCCCCCGTCTGGTGGCCGCTTCCGATGAGGCAAACCACCATCAGCCCATCTGGTCCCCCGACGGGCGGGAGCTGGCCTTCGTGAGCTGGAATGACGACGAGGGCGGGCACCTCTGGCGGGTGTCCGCCGATGGGACCGGAACGCCGAGCCGACTCACCTCCACCCCGGCCTTCTTCCGGGATCCGGCGTGGTCCCCCGACGGAACCCGGATCGTGGCCATCCGGGCCGCCGCCCGGGACGTCCAGGAGAACCGGGGGGGATTCGGGGGAGGGCTTGCCCAGGAGTTCGTGTGGGTCCCCGCCACCGGAGGCGACGTCCAGATGATCGGCCCCGCCGCCGGCCGGAGCGGGCTCCACTTCGCTGGCGACGGCGACCGGATCTTCGCCTCCAACGCCGCCGACGGGCTGGTCTCCTTCCGATGGGACGGGACGGACGAGCGGGCCCACCTCCGGGTGACGGGCCCCACGGTTCCCGGCGCCACCCAGCCCCTCCAGGCCACCCGCCTGTACATGGCGCCCGACCGGAGGGAGGCCCTGGCCGTGCTGGATCTGGACCTGTACCTGGTGACGGTGCCCCAGGTGGGCCCCACGGCCCCCACCATCTCCGTGACCACCCCCGCAAGCGCCGCCTTCCCGGTGACCCGGCTCACGGACATCGGGGGCCAGTTCCCTGCCTGGAGCGCCGACGGCTCCCGGATCCACTGGTCCATCGGCCGGACCCACGTGGTCTGGGACCGGGCGGAGGCCCGGGCCCCCCAAGAATCGGCCCCCCCGGACAACGAACCCCACGAGGAGGAACAGCGCCGGGGTGGTGATCCCGTGGTTGACGGCCTGGAGCACGGCGCCCTGCAACGACTGGTTGGTCATGGCGAAGGTGCCGAGGGCGATGAAGCCGAGGTGGGCCACCGAGGAGTACGCGATCAGGCGCTTGAGGTCGCGCTGCATCGCCGCCACCACCGCGCCGTAGAGGATCCCGACGACGCCGAGGGTGACCAGGACCGGGGCGAAGAACACCGATGCGTCGGGGAACAGGTACAGGCCGAACCGGACGAAGCCGTACGTGCCCAGCTTGAGCATCACCCCGGCCAGGATCACCGACCCGGCGGTGGGCGCCTGGGTGTGGGCATCGGGGAGCCAGGTGTGCACCGGTACCAGGGGCACCTTGATCGCGAACGCGACCGCGAAGCCGAGGAACAGCCAGCGGGCCGTCTCGGAGGCGATGCCTGGGTTCGACGCGATCTCCACCAGGTCGAAGGTGAGGTCGCCTCCCACCCCCCGCTGGTGGAGCACGGCCACCGCGATGATCGACACCAGCATGAACGCCGAGCCGAACATCGTGAACAGGAAGAACTTGAGCGCGGCGTAGACCCGCTCGCCGTAGCCCCAGCCGCCGATGAGGAAGTACATCGGGACCAGGACGATCTCGAACATCACGAAGAACAGGAACAGGTCGAGGGCGAGGAAGACGCCCATGCAGCCGGCCTGGAGCAACAGCAGCCAGGCGAAGTAGGGCTTCGCGTCGTGGTGGGGGTCGGAGCCCAGGAACGCGATCGGGAAGATGAGCCCGGTGAGCACGACCAGGAACAACGAGATCCCGTCGACGCCGAGCTTCCACCCGATGCCGAGCGACTCGATCCACGCCACCGACTCCGTGGC
>JBJHCB010000024.1:0-14903 GCA_050485805.1 Gemmatimonadota bacterium
CCCCTGGGGCTCCACCAGGGCCACCCAGGCTTCCAGGTAGTGCTCCGCCGCGAAGGTGTGCCCGAACCCCGGGGGCGACCCGCCGATGAGCATGTCCGCGGCGAGCTGAAGCCCCGTCACCACGGGGTACCACCGGAGGTCCGGTGAGACATCGGGCCCCCGGGGCTCCTCCATCCACTCCGGCTCCCGGACGAAGGCGTCGGGGCTGAAGAATGTGATGGGATCGCTGGCGTGCTGGAGGTAGGCGATGCGGAGCGGACCCCAAGGGGCGGCGGACCAATCCAGCCCCCCGTCCTGGTTCATGAAGCGCACTACCCGGCCCTCCCGGTACCGGGGTAGCCAGGCGGGGGAGGCGGGGTCCCGGTCCCGGGTGATGCGGCTCCACGCCTCGGTACGGAAGGGAGGCCCGCTCCAGAGGACGCCCGGAAAGGGGTCGGCCAGGATGTCCTGGAAATCGAAGGAGAGGCTGGAGTTCAGGGCCCCCAGGCTCAGTCCGTGCAGGTAGAGGGCCGGCCGGGCATCTCGCGGCATTGAGGTCCAGTGCCGGTATACCTCCAGGAAGAGCGCCCGAGCCATTTCCGCCCCGTAGGAACCCTCGGCCAGCAGGGCCAGCGGGCTGGAAAGGTAGGAGTACTGGGCCGCTACCGTGGCCATGTCGCCCCGGGTGAGGTACTCCAGGGGCTCCACCGCGGCGGGGTCCACCCATCCGGTGCCGGTGGGGGTGACCAGCAGGAGGAGGGAGCGCTCGAAGGCTCCCGTCCGGAGGAGCTCCTCCAGGGCCAGGCGGGCCCGGCTCTCCGGACTCTCCCCCGCCCGTAGGCCCACATAGACCCGGATGGGATCCATGGCGCCCTCCCCGGGTGGACCGCCTCCGTCATCGGCGAGGAAGGGTGAGATGTCCTGGGCGAAGGGCCCTCCCGCCACGAAGTTACGGCCCTGCCGCCCCAGTTCCTCCCAGACCACCAGGGAGGCGGGTCCTCCGCTCCGGAGGGGGGAGGACGGAGGGTCCAGATCGTCCCCGATGAGGGTGTCGAGAGCCTGATAGGACTGGTCGGCCAGGCGGAGGGCCCCGGAGAACACCACCCCTTCGGCCACCGTCCAGAGGGCGCTGGCCGCCAGAGCCAGACCCACCGCGTGGGACACCCGGGGGGGAATGGTGGTCTGGAGGCGGCGGGAAAGGGTGACCACGCTCTGGTGGAAGAGACGGGCCAGGAGGAGAAGGGGTGCAAAGACACCCAGGGTGATGAGGCCCACGCTGAAGGGGCGGATCCCCGTCTCCTCCTCCATTCCCATGAGGGCCCGGAGCGAGTTCTGCCATTCCCCCGCCCGCCAGAGGAAGGCGGCGGCCACGGCCACACAGATCCCGGTGGCCAGGAGCTTGACCATCCGGTCCTGCCGGTCCGTGGGAACGGGGAGCTCCAGGTACCCCCAGAGCCATCGTCCCAGCGCCCCTGCCGCATACCCCAGGGCAAACGAGACTCCCGAGACCAGCCCCTGGAAGAGGAGGGGTCGAGGAAGGAGGCTCGGGGCCAGGGAGAAGGCGAACAGGACGGTGCCGAGCAGGAGTCCCGGCGTGGAAGGGGGCCGGAAGAGCTGGCGGGCGTCGATGGGCATCCCTTGCGGCTCCGGGTCGGACGACGGGTCCGGACGGACTCAGTCCCCGGGGAGGGTGTCGAAGAGGATCCGGACGTTCTCCACCGGGCGACCCAGCACAGCCCGATCCCCCCGCTCGACGATGGGCCGCTGCAGGAGCTCCGGCCGCTCCACCAGGAGGGCGAGGAGTTCCTCGTCGGAGCGCCCGTCATCGGGGGTGACCCCTGCTTCCCGGGCTTCCCGCGTGCGGAGGACGTCCCGGGGACGCAGCCCGGCCTTGGCCAGGAGCTCCCGGAGCCGGTCCTCGGGTATGGGGTCGATGAAGTAGTTGACCCGATTGAAATTGACCCCTTCTTCCTCAAGTAGTCTCCGCATCTTCCGACAGGTGGTGCAGGTGGGTTTCTCGTACACGGTGAGGGGGATCTCCTGGCCCATCGATTCTCCTTCCCGGGTTGAGGGGACGTTCCATGGTGGGCCACGCCCCGGCGGCTCCGCGCCATCGCACTGTCCTTCGTCCGCCTGGCGGATCACCGGGGCTCGGGCCGGGAGGTAGGGACCCGGCCCGAGCGTCGGGGTTCCCCGGACCGGACGACGTGCAGCGGGCGACGTGCACCGGGCAAGGCGCACCGGGCGAGAGGGCTCGGGCTCGGGGGTTCCCGCTTGGGAGGATCCATGCCGACCCTGGCGGTGAACCTCACGGGGAATCAAGGTTACTCCTTCCGTGTTCCTCCGCACCCCCCTCCATCCCCGACCCGACCCGACACCGTGGATCTCACCCTCCCCCGAGTGAAGCGCCTCCTCCCCGACCGCGAGTACCAGGTGGTCCGGACCGTGGTCCGGGCCCGTTCCCTCCCCCCCGCCGAGATCGCCTCCCTCCGATCCCTGGTCCGCGGATGGCGCGACAAATATGTGGATCGGGCCCACCAGCAGGCCCGTGAGGCCCGGGGGAAGGGGAAGCCACGCTCCACCCGGGGCTCCGAGTCCAATGAGAACACCATGCGCCAGGCGGACATCATGGACTGGGTGTTGGAACGGCTGGGCGAGCTGGAAGAGGCAGGGGCCTCCGCCCCGACGTCCCCATCGGACTCGCGGCCTCGCAAGGCCCTGCCCGTCCCCTCGCGGGCCGAGCTCCGCGAGGCCCTGGCCCAGCCCCACGTCTCCACCTTCGGGGATCTCTGGGCAGAGTTCCCCGACACGCCGGTGGACAAGCTCCGCAAGGCGCTCTGGGCCCTGGTGGAGGCGGGAGAGGTGGAACTCGACACCGGCGGAGGCGTCCAGCTCACTGCAGAGGAGGAAGTGGCCTTCGTGGAGGAGGTCCAGTCCATCGCCGGGGTGTCGGTGGAGCGCCGAGCCCGGTCCACCCGCGAACTGGAGGACCGTCACCGGGAGCGGTTCGCCCGGACCAAGGTGGTTCGGGTCCGTTCCCACAACCGGGCCCGGGGCGCCCGAAACCAGGCGAAACGGGACACACGGGGGAAGGGCCGGCGCTGAGCCCCCTCCCGGCGCTGAGCCACCTCAAGGTGCCCGCGCCCTACGCCCCTGGAAGGCTGAGATGCGACTACTCGTTGCCAGCGATCTCCACTGCGACGCCGATGCTGCTCGCCGCCTCGTGACCCAGGCGGCCCACGTGGACGTGCTCGTGTGCGCCGGCGACCTGGCGGTGAAGCGAAAGGGGCTTCAGGAGGTGGTGGAGATCCTCCGGCGGACGCCGGTCCCCACCGTCCTCGTTCCGGATAACGGTGAGTCGGACCAGGAGTTGCAAGCTGCCTGCGCCCACTGGCCGGAGGCCGGGCCCCTTCTGGCCGGGTGCCCCCGGGGCGCCGTCCTCGTGTCCCATTCGCCCCCGTTCGGCCACCTGGACGACGTGGGAGGCCGCTCCATGGGGAGCCGGGCCGTCCTGGAGGGGGTCCAGCGCGCCCAGCCCAGGTTGGTGGTCTGTGGCCATATCCACGGCCGTTGGGGGTCCGAATCCTGGATCGGGTCCAGCCATGTGGTGAACGCAGGGCCCCGGGGCCGGGTGGTGGACCTTCCCCTTCCCCTGGGGAACGACGGGGGGTTGCCCTCCCCTCCCGAATGACCCCGGATCCTGCCGGGAGCGACGCCGGGCCCCGGCTCCTGGCCGTGGACGCGGGCCTTCGGGCCGGCCTCGCCGTGTACGGGCCGGATGGACGCCTGGAACGCTACCGGTCCACCAACTTCGGAACCCCGAGGCGCCTTCGGGCCGGGGTGTACGGGGTGCTCCAGGGAGTGGAGGGACTGGCGCGGCTGGTGGTGGAGGGCGGGGGTTCGGTGGCGGACCCCTGGCTGCGTCAGGCGGAGCGGCGCGGCGTACCGGCCCTCCAGGTCCACGCCGGGGTCTGGAGGGAGGCCCTGCTCCATCCCAGGGATCGACGGACCGGCGCCGACGCGAAGGAACAGGCCGACGCCCTGGCGCGGCGGGTCATCGCCTGGTCCCATGCACCCCGTCCCACCTCCCTCCGCCATGACGCTGCCGAGGCGATCCTCCTGGGGCTCTGGGCGGTCCTCGACGCGGGATGGATCGCGGAGCCGCCTCCCGCCATCGCTCGCGGGTAGGAGCGGAACGGACAGCAAGGGAGGGGAGCGGATCCGAGTCAGGGCTACGGGGGATCAATCCGCCGCCCTCGGCGGTGGAGCCGTCCGGTACCGATCCAGGAACCGCTGATCCAGGCGATCCTTCAGCCGAAGGGCCAGACGGCCCCGCCACCACAGCCGCCCCCAGGTGGCCAGTCCCTCCCCCTCTCCCAGGTTGAGGATGCTGAGCCAGCGCTGCTGGGGACGATAGGACGAAAGGGCTCGGTGGGTGAGGGCGGCCACCAGGTTCTCCAGAAGGACCGGGGCCTGGCGTACCCCGAACACACCCAGCTTGGGGAGGTCCCGCCCGGCGAAGTCGATGCAGTCCCCCGCCCCGAAGATCCGAGGGTCGTCCACGGAGCGCAGGGTCTCGTCCACCCGGACCCCTGCCCGGGTGGAGGACAGCCCGAACCCCTCCAGGAACGGGGGGGGGCGAAGGCCCGTGGCCAGGAGGACGAAGGAGGCGGGGAAGTGATCTCCCGCCTCGGTCCAGACTCCCCGTGCCTCCACGCGGGTCACCGGGGAATCCAGGACGACCCGGACCCCCCGTCCTTCCAGGGCCTTGAGGAGGCTCCGGGAAGCACCGGCAGAGACCTCGGGGATGAGACGCCCGGCAGCGGAGAGGAGGGTGATCGGGGATCGCCGTCCCCCCGGGCTCCCGAGGCGGCGGTCCAGCTCCGCGAGGCTTGCGGCCAATTCGGAGCCCGTGGCCCCGCCCCCCACCACCACGACGGACACGGGCCCCAGTGCCCGGGCCCTCTCGAAGGCCTCCCGGAGCCGGGCGAGCCCCGACACCGGCTTCGCCGGCCAGACCGAGGCCGCCTCCGGATCCACCTCCAGCCCCCGGGGATCCACCTCACTCCCCACGTTCAGGGACAGGACCTCGTACGGGAGGGAGCCTCCGGATTCGAGGAGGGCCCGCCCCTCCCCACGCTGGACCCCCACCACCCGGTCCCGGATGAGCTCCACCCCCGCGCGCCGGGTCAGATGGGCCAGGTCCAACCGATTGGCCTCCCTGGGGAACCGGCCGCAGAGGGCCCCCGTGGCGAGCCCGGAATACCAGACGTCTCCTGGGTCCACCACCTGGACGGTCCGGCCCAGGGCCCGAAGCCGATGGGCATGGGCGATGACGTGGAGGTGGGCATGTCCGGCTCCCACCAGGAGGACCCCCCCGGCCGGGGAGGCGGGGTCGGGGCGGAGCGGGGGCGATCCCGGGGGCTCCGGACCCGACCCCCTACCGCGGGGAGACCTCACCACACGCGCCGCAGACCCAGTGGCTTCCGGCCTTCCGGATCTCCTGGTCCCACGTCGCCAGCGCTTCCAGGTACCGATCCCGGGCCGCGACGGAGGGTCGGACCGCGAGCCCGAGGAGGAGGAGCGGTCCCACCCCCATGGCCACCCCGATCCCCATGCGGACGGGGGGCGATACCCCCAGGGACACCACCTCCCAGAGGAGGGAATAGGCCAGGAGGGCCCCTGCAAGGAGGGTGGGGCCGGCCAGGAGGAGAAACCGGCGCCCCGCAGCCTCCCCCGGCTCCGGGGGTGGAGGAGGAAGGGCGGACGCCGCCCGGGAGACGGCTTCCGGCATCCCCTCGGGACGGAGGAGGAGGAGTCGGGCCAGGGGGCTCAGCGTGACCCCCCGCCGCTCGGGCCGCTTGACCCAGCGCCGGGACCTCCGGGGCGTCCGGTCGTCCGCCACCTGGTCCAACCTCCGGCCCTTGTGGGAGCCGCAGTTGGGACAGCCGCCCGGCCCTCCCGGATCCACCCCGTGTTCCGCCATGGCAGAAGATTCGCTTCCCGAACGCCGGGGGCAAGGAATGTCTTCGTGAGCTGGCCCTGGACGGGGTGGGTGGCGGGTCCCGGTGGGGCCCGGGCCCCCGCCGAACCCTCCCCGGCCTCCCCGGGAATTCCGGGGCCGGTCAGGGAGAAGGGGGGCGGGGGCGGGGGTGGGGGCCCCTCCCCCGAGAGTCCCAGGACAGGCAGTCGAAGCCCCAGGAGAATGGCGGAGAGGCGAAGGGCCAGGACGAGCCCCATTCCGCCCAGCGAGGCCACGGTCTCCGAGGCCCCGAGCGAGAGGAGGAGGAGGAAGAGTCCGGCACCCGCGATGGCAGCCGTGGCGTAGAGCTCCCCCCGGCGGAGGATCATGGGGACCCGGGCCGAAAGCACATCCCGGATCACCCCTCCGGCCACGCCGGTGACCGTCCCCATGAGGATGACGATGCCCCAGTGATGCCCCGCCTGGAGGGTGAGCGCTGCGCCGGTGATGACGAAAAAGGCGAGTCCCAGGGCATCTGCGAAGGCCAGCGAGTTCATCGGCGGCTGGGCCACGCGGGTCCAGAGGATGGTGGCGGCCGCAGCGGCCAGGATGACCCCCAGGTAGACCGGATCGTCGATCCAGAAGACGGGGTGTCGATCCAGGAGGAGGTCCCGGGTGGTGCCCCCTCCGATGGCGGTCACCGCCGCCACCACCGCCACCCCCAGCAGGTCCATCCGGGCCCGGAGCGCCGCCAGGGCACCGCTCACCGCGAACACGGCGACGCCGGCCAGGTCGATGAGCTGGTGGAGCTCCGGAGGAAGGAAGGACATGGGGAGGAAGCTCCCGGGGCGCCCCGGTTCAGTCCCTCTCCCCCATGTCCAGGGCCCAGGTGATGGCCTCCATCAGCTCCAGGGCCGTGGCCGGCTTCCCCAGGACCCTCGTCACGCCCGCCGCCAGGATCTCTGCCTCCGGGAGATCATCGATGTACCCCGTGAGCATGAGCACCGGGATGTCCGGCCGGAGCGCCGTGATCGCCCGGGCCAGGTCGAGGCCGCTCATCCCGGGCATGAGGTAGTCGCTCACCACCAGGTCGAAGGACCCGGGGTCTTGGCGGAAGCGCCCCAGGGCCTCCGCCCCGTCGGCGGCCACCACCACCTCGTGGCCCACCTTCTCCAGCCGTCGCCTTCCCACCTCGGCCAGCCCCGGCTCGTCGTCCACATAGAGGATCCGCGCACCCCGACCCTTCGGAAGATCGACGGCGGCGGGGAGCGGTTCATCGGAGCCCTGCAGGTCCACTGATGGAAGGATCACCCGCACCGTGGTCCCCTCTCCCGGGGCGCTCTCGATCTCCAGGGCGCCCCCGTGCTCCCGGACGATCCCATGGACGATGGCGAGGCCCAACCCGCTTCCCTGCCCCGGAGGCTTGGTGGTGAAGAAGGGCTCCAGCACCCGGCCCTGGATCTCAGGGTCGATCCCCACCCCGCTGTCCCGGACCGAGACCCGGACGTAGTGTCCCTCCCGGAGATAGGGGTGGGCCCGGGCCCAGCTGTCGGTGACGTAGACGGGCTCGGCCTCCATCTCCAGGCGCCCTCCCCCGGGCATGGCCTGGGCCGCGTTCACCGCCAGGTTCATGAACACCTGGTGAAGCGCCGTGGGATCCCCCATGATCCGCGAGGCTTCCGGCGGGACCCGGCACTGGACGGTGACGGTGGGCGGGAAGCTGGAGCGGACCAGGCTCACCACCTCGCCCAGCTGACCCTCCAGGTCCAGGGGGACGTGGGTTCCCTCCTTCCGCTTTCCGAAGGCCTGGATCCGCTGGACCAACTCCTTCCCCCTGCGGCTGAAGGCCAGGAGCTCCTCCAGGTCCCGCTGGGCCTGATCCCCCGCCACGGCCCCCTTCAACAACTCTCCGAACCCCATGATGGCGCCCAGGATGTTGTTGAAGTCATGGGCGATCCCGCCGGCCAGGGTCCCCACCGCCTCCATCTTCTGGAGCTGGCGGAGCTGGCGTTCCAGCTCGCGCCGCTCCCGCTCCTCCTGCTTCCTCAGGCTGATGTCCACGACGGAGGCCAGGACGAAGGTCCCCTCCTCCGTCTCGATGGGGTTCAGACCGATCTCCACCGGAAGCTCGGAGCCGTCCTTCCGGAGACCGAAGAGGTCGCGGCCCCGCCCCATGGCCCGTGCGTCAGGCGCCTGGAAGAACCCCGCCCGGAAGTCGGGGTGGTCGGAGCGGTACCGCTCGGGGACCAGGATCTCCATGGGCTTTCCCAGGAGCTCGTCCCGGTCCCAGCCGAACATCCGCTCCACCTCGCGGTTCACCAGGACGATGTGGCCCCCGGAGTCCACCATGACCATCCCGGCGGGGGACGACTCCACGGCGGCCCGGAAGCGTGCCTCGGCCCTGCGGCGGGCACTGATGTCGACGACGGAGGAGAGGACGAAGAGCCCCTCGTCGGTGACCACGGGGGTGAGGCCGATCTCCACAGGGACCTGGGTGCCGTCCTTCCGACGGCCGTAGAGGTCCCGCCCGGCCCCCATGGCCCGCACCTGGGGGGCGCTGAAGAATTGGCCCCGGAACCCCCCGTGCGCTTTCCGGAGCCCTTCGGGCACCAACAGCTCGACGGACTGGCCCAGGACCTCCTCCCTGGGATACCCGAAGAGGCGCTCGATCTCCCGGTTCACCAGGACGATACGGCCCTGGGAATCCACCATGAGAAGACCGCTGGGTGCCGATTCCACGGCCGCCCGGAGCCGGAGTTCCCCGGCGGCGGACTCGTCCTGGGGCATGGCACCTCACACGGAAACGGGATCGGAGTCGTGGCGGTGCGGCGCCAAGCCTCCCGGCGGACGGGGGTTGGCTCCGATACGGGTCCCACCGCCCAAGCTTGGGCGTGGCAGGCGGCGGCGCAAGGACAGGAAGTCCCAATCCGGCGCCCAACCCCCGGATCAGGAGAGGCTCCGATGCCTCACCTCGTAGTGACGGGCTCGCTCGTCGAACCGGCGGAGGAGCGCCCGCGCCGGGGGTGGCACATAGGCCACCTCGGGGTCATCCCCCATGAACCCCCGGACCGCATCCAGGGACGCGAAGCGCAGGATGGTCACGAACTCCACCTCCCCGTCCGTGGGGCGCCGGAGCACCTCCGCTCCCCGGTATCCCGGGATCCCCCTGGCCTCGATTCCGGGAAGGATCTCGGTGGTGAGAAGACGCTCGTAGGCGTCGGCGTCCTCCGGCGCGGTCCAGCCCCGCCAGACCCGGGCGACGGGGGCTTCCGCCGGCCCACCGGGCCCCGCCCCCGTCACGCCCGCTCCACGAGCACCTCGGCGAACTCGAGCCTCCCGTCCGCCAGGACGAAGGCGGTGGGGGGAAGCCCCTCGGACATCTCCTGGAGGCGGTCGTAGTACGCACGGAAGTCGTCCACGGCGTCGGGGCCCGCCATCCCCAGGAAGACGATGTCGGCGTCGGCGGAGGCGTTCCGGAGGATGGAGGGGAACGGCTCGTCCCCGGCCACGATGACGTCCAGATGCACCTCTCCGATCCGGAGGTCCGCCAGGAGGGCCTCGAGCTCCCCCCTCGCCCGCTCGGCCTCCTCGGCCGTCTTCACCGCCAGCTTCAGGCGGACCTCGGCCGAGTCCCACTGCACGTTGATGCGGAGGAGGTAGGCGAGGACGAGCATGAGCCCGCCGTTCGCCCGGAGTCCGCCCCACCAGACGTCGATGATCCGTCGGTCTCCGAAGCCGACGTGGTCGGGATCCCGGATGATGACGATGTTCCGTCCCTTTCCGTGGATGGTCTCGATCATCTGGCAGTAGCGGTCCCGCCGGTCCTCCTTCTCGCTGGTCCCCAGGATCACCGTGTTGGGAACGAGGCGGCCGAACCCGTAGACCTCCACCAGGCGCTTGACCCCGGTGAAGGGATCCGGCGCCGAGACCGTGCGGACGAAGGCCTCCACACCGCGGCGCTTGAGATACTCCTGGATCCGGTCCTCCAACTCCGTCTGGTGCTCGCTGTCTGCGAGCTCCTCGGGAAGGACGCTGGCGATGGTCACGAGTCCCCGGTCGTGGGTGATGGCATTGGCGAAGTCGATGAGGGGCCACCGCCGGTCGTCGTCTCCGGAAAGGACCAGGGGGTGCGGGCGCCAGTTCCTGGGGTCGTCCTGGGACCCGATCCGCAGGAGGCCCATCCGCACCAGGGCGAGCCAGACCCCGCTCCGCACGTCACCCCAGGTCCCTTCCAGCTGCCGGCGCTCCAGCCAGACGAAGACCCCCAGCACCACGACCAGGGCCAGGATGGTGGCCGGCGCATGGATGAGGAACATGATGAGGAGGCAGCCCAGGGCCCCCAGCATGCACACCACCCAGTTGATCTGGAAGGCCGGCCGGAACGACGGACTCTTCAGGAATCCCTCGATCCCCGCGGCCAGGTTCACCGTCATGTAGGAGGCGAGGAAGAACATGGTGAGGACGGGCGCCACCATGTTCAGATCCGCGAAGTAGATGGCCAAGAGGGCGATGCCCAGGGTGACCGCTGTCCCGATGCGGGGTGCGTCGTCCTCCCCGGCTCCCCGCCCCAGGAAGCGGAGGGGACGGGGAAGCACCTCGTCCCGAGCCATGGCCTGAAGGACCCGGGGGGCGCCCAGGATGCTTCCCATGGCGCTGGAGAGGGTGGCCCCCAGCGCTCCCAGCAGCACGAGGGGCCCCCAATACGCCATCCGCCGCATGATAAGGGGGTCCTCCACCAGGGTCTGCGGATCGGCCCAGGCCTGGAAGAAGAAGGGCATGGCCATGTACACCAGGAACCCCACCGCGAGGGCCGCGAAGGTGCCCCGGGGGATGGACCGCGCCGGGTCCTTCAGGTCGCCGGACATGTTCACTCCGGCCTCGATCCCCGTCACGGCGGGGAAGAAGACGGCGAAGACCACCCAGAAGCTGGGGGGGATCGTGGGGGCGCGGGGCTCGGGGGGCTCCAGGGCCTCCGTCGGCACGGCCTCCACGGGACCGCCGAGGAAGAAGGACAGGAGGGAGAGCCCGATGACCGCCATGACGATGTACTGGGAGCGGAGGGCGAGACTCGCCGACCGGATGGCCAACCCCGCCACCGCCGTGGCCGTCACGACCCCTACCCATCGGGGGTCCAGGCGGGGAAACATGTCCACCACGATCTCGGAGAAGCCGATGACGTAGAGGGCCATCGACAGGGCCAGCGCGAAGTAGAGGGGGATCCCCACCGCCCCGCCGGTCTCGAGCCCCAGGGACCGGCTGATCATGTAGTACGCGCCCCCGGTGCGGACGCGTCGGTCCGTGGCGATGGAGGCCATGGAGAGGGCGGTGACGAAGGTCACGGCCGTACAGGTGACCACGATCACCAGGGTGAGAACGAGCCCCACGTTCCCCACCACCCACCCGAACCGCAGGTACATGATGACGCCGAGGATCGTGAGGATCGACGGCGTGAAGACCCCCTGGAAGGTCCCGAGCCCACTCCCCGGCTTGGCATCGGATCCCCCGGAGGGAGGATCCACGGGGACGGGGACGGGGGAGGGGCCGGGATCGGGGTCGTTCGCCATGGTGGGCATGATCCAAGGACCCGGGGGGGAGTGTCAATCCCGCGCGCGACGATCCGTAGCCAGTGGCGGGGCTGAATCGCCCCTCGGCTCACGGGGACCTGGAAGGCCGCGGGCGGGGCCGTTGGGACGGAGTCGGATGTCTCGGGATTCTCGGCCTCCCGCTCGCTCCCACCCTGTCCCGCCGTGTGCGCAGGGTGGCTCGGCTCCCCCCCTCGCCCGGAAACCGGCTACCAGCGATGGGCCTCCGTGCTCGTCAGGGGATGACCGGTCCCGTCCCCGCCCCGGCGGCGAGCGCCGCCCTCCACCACCACGGCCACCACCCCCCCATCCACGGCGATCCAGATCCGACGGGCCCGGTTCCAGTAGGTGACCCGCTCCGGCACCCCCACGAACCTCCCGCGCCCCCCTTCCCCCCGACCCTCCCGGTCAAGGTGGGAGGGGAGGGTTGGGAGGGTCCGACTCGTCCGCCAGACCACCCCCTCCACGGCGTCCTGGGGAGGGCCTCCGGGGCGACCGAAGAGGAGCGCTTCCAGGGCGCTCCCCGTTTCCGCCGACGGAGCCTTGGAGCGGAAGACCAACGTCCGGCGCCAGGGCTCCCCCACCATCCCCGCAAGCCAGAGGGGTTCCACGATGCCCGGTCCGTGGATCTCGTCCGCGACCCGCGTCCACTCCCGTTCCTGGGCCAGGCGTTCCACGGCCTTCACCACGGGATGCTCCACGACGGAGCGCCCGATCAAGTGACGGGCCCCGATCCAGGCGACGCCCAGGAACAGGAGGAGGGCCCCGGCGGCCAGGGCCGCGGACCGGAACCGGGCCCCGCAGGTCACCACCCCGGACCTCGGGCTTCCCGGGCTCGGGAACCGGTCCGTCTCACGACCCGCCCGGGAGGCTGACCCGGAAGGGGTTGCTTCGCCCGGCCAGGTCGGCCGAAGGGCACGCCGTCACCTCCGGGCACGGCCTCACCTCGAACCCGATCTGCTTCAGTCCCTCCAGGGAGCCGAGGACCTCCCCTGTGATGCCGTCCAGCCGTGTGGGGCCCTGGAGGCGGAGCGTGTCCACCCTCACCTCGCCGGGAGCCAGCCGGATGGGGGGGTACCCCGGGCAGGCCCAGGCCGGGCTGAACGCGGAACCGCTCCCTCCACCCCCGCCCACCGGCCCGACCCCCTCCCCCTCCACCTGGTGGACCCCGAAGATCGGAGCGGCGGCATCCGACCCGCAGGTGGAGAGATACAGGATGGAACGACCCACGTTCTCCGAGCGGACCACCACCTCGACGCCGTAGCTGCGCCAGGACCCCTCGCCTCCGAGATCGATGGCCACGTATTCCGTGCGGTCCGTGGTCATAAGGAGCCCATCCTCCCCGGGACCGAACAGATCGGAACACCCGGAGGCCAGCGCCGCGGCCAGCGCGACGAGGGCAGCCCTTCCCAGGAACCGCTTCATGGTCCGACCCTCCCCATCCTCCACCTGAGGTGCGCTCCCAGGGGCTCCCCTACGTCTGCGCCCCCCCCGGGGCGTCCACGGCGGCTCCGGCCCGTTACGGGCGGACGGGTGCGAGGGGCGCGATCCACGGTCATCTCGGGGCGTAGAGCACGGTTACTCCACCCCACCGCCCGGAATGGATCTCCAGGTGGCCGGCCCGGAGCTCGCCCACGTCGTTGGGGATGCACCATGCGTTCGGGGGGCAGGGCTCGAAGCGGCCGATCTCCACCCTCCGGCCCTGGATCCGGTACTCGGACTCGTAGGTGATGTCGGACACATGCGCCTCCCCGCCGGCCAGGGGTGTGATGGTGAGCCGGTAGCTTCGATCCACTCTCCCTGCAGGGTGGAACTCGAGCTCCTCCCGCTGGAGGACACCGGTCTCCAGCGAATCCCCCCAGAGCTCCACGGGGAGCCCCCGACCGTCCATGCGAACCAGCTCGAAGGCGCCCAGGAGATCCGCTTCTGACAGGGTCGGCCCGTCGCCGCATGCCGCGAGGAGGAGGGCGAGGGCGAAGGCCATGGAAATCGGGTGCAGGCGCATGGGGGGCCGGCTCCTACCGGGTGGGATCGACCGTGCGGGTGACATCGAATGGGATGATGGGACCCTCCCGAGGGAACGCCCGAGGAGGCGGAAATGTGACGCGCCCTGGGGATGTCATGGTTCGAGCGGAGGGCCCGGCACGCCGCGGCGTCACACGCCATCCTGCTTTTCGTTCTTCGGCGCCGGCCTGGAGCCCCTGGGCGACCTCCTGGCCACCCAACCCCGACCGGACCTCCTGGGGTTCGAGTCCCGCCTCACCGCCATGGGCCAGGGACCCATGGGATACCGGGCGGGTGACGTTCTCCTCATGGCCCTGATGCGGGGAGGCGATCCCCTGGACCGCCGGTTCCATGTCTCCGGCCCCTACCACTCCTGGCACGGAAGCGCCAACGCGGGGGATTCGGAGATCCCCTGGCTCCTGGCCCGGTCCGATGCTGGGGCACCCGCGGTCCGGGCCCCGGCCGTGGAGCTGGTGGGGGATCGCCTACGTCGCCGGGGCGTTGGAGCCTGTCGGCCTCACTTCGATGTCCGTCGCAGCCCGAGCGCCGGCGCGCGTGTAGGTGATGTCAAAGGTGTCTCCGAGGTGCAGTCGGTGCGGGATCCCAAGGATCCGCACCATGAGGCGCCAGCTGCACCGCTCGTCCGCCCGGGCCGGGTGCGTGGAAAGCCAGACGCCCGGGGCCAGTTCGAGCTCGAAGTAGACCAGGATCCCACTGAGAACCCCCGTACCGGTAGCGGTGGCCGTGCTGGAGCTGGATAAGGCCGGGCTGCTGATCTCCCGCAGATCCAGGTCAGCCAGCAGGACGGGGTCCGAAAGGGCCGTCCAGTCCCGAGCTCGGTGCGGCTTGACGAAGAAGGTGTTCGACGATCCGTGGGAGGCGTCGGCCAGTGCCTGGAAGGAGATTCCGTACCATTCCCTCCAGGCCCTGGCCGCATCGTGAGTGAAGATCCTGCGGGAAAGCTCCTCGGGCGGGAGGGCGACGGGAAGGCCGAGAACCCGGATCCGGCCCGGGACGAGCCGCGCCCCGGGCTTGAGAAGGCGCTGCACCGCGTCCCGGGTGAATTCGATCACGTGCTCGCCCAGGGGTTCATTCCCGATGATCTCACTGACCATGAGATCCGCCCGTTCCGGGAGCTCGATCTGGGAGGACCAGCCCTGGATCAGGGTGATTCGGTCCTCCAGTCCGTTCTCCCGGAAGACGGCCCGGGCGAGTTCCCCCATACCGCTCGCCTCCACCGCGTAGACGTGGTGGGCACCCGCACGGGCGGCGGCCACGGCCAGGACCCCGGTTCCCGTCCCGATATCGACAACCACATCGGTGGGACGAACCAGGGCCCGAAGCGCCTCGACATATCTGTGGACACGGTCCGTATC
>JBJHCB010000025.1:0-14302 GCA_050485805.1 Gemmatimonadota bacterium
ATCTCCCCCTGGGCCACCACCTGTGGCGCGGGGAGACCCAGCCCCTCCACCAGCCCCTGGAGCCATTCCTCGGCCTCGGCCCGGCCGCAGGGAATCGTCCCGAGGGGTCGGAAGACCCGGTGCTCCCGGGCCAGCTCCATGAAGGGATCCCCGTGGGGAGCCCCCTGGGGAGCCCCGGGATCCCCGTCCCAGAGGAGGAGCAGGGGGGGGCCCTCCCCCGCGCGGAGATAACGGACGGCCCTCCCCGCCACCCGGATCTCGGCCTCCACCACTTCCAATCCTCCCTCGCGATCCCCTGCCCATCGGTGGTCCACTCGGTCCTTCCTTTTCCTGGGTGGCGGCTCCGGCATGCTCCTCCGGACGGTGTCGGGAGAGGGGCCCGCCCCTCCCCCACCGAACCAAGAACGCACCCGGCGATTACGGCACCCGAAACCGCCCTCCGCTCCGCCCCGTCCGGTCCATTAATCGCCTGCTAATCCGGGGCCTCCATCCTGGATCCGTGCCCACCAGGACCCCTGATCCACATCCATCTTCCCCGGAAGGGGAGAGGTCCCCCATGATCCGCACCCATACCCACTCCCGGACGACCCCACGGTCCCGTGGCCGCCGCTCCGCTCTGCGCCTCGGCCTTCCCCTCGTCCTGGTCACCCTTTCCGCCGGAGTCGCCCTCCAGGCCTCCCAGCCCGCGCCCCTTCTGCGGTACGGACCCGAGGTCCGGGTGGGCCAGGGGACGGCCCGGTCGTACGTCCTGGTCTCGGACGAGGGCATCGAGGAGGTGGGGGTCGCGCTCTCCGAGGGCGCCCTCCATGGCCTCCCTTCCCTGGGAGAGCACCACCCCGGCGCGGGGGACGGGCATCACGGACGCCTGGACGTGGAGTACCTCCTCGAGCTCCCGGACGTCCCCGGGATGCCCTACCGCTTCGTGGAACTGGGTTGGAATCCCTGGGGACACCCGCCCGAGGGCATCTACGACCGGCCCCACTTCGATGTGCATTTCTACACCATCTCCCTGGAGGAACGGAACGCCATCGACCCCGACCGGGAGGGGTTCCTGGAACGTGCGAACCGCATTCCCATCGACGCCCTGGCGCCCGCGGGCTACCTCCCCCATCACCTCCTGGAGGGGGTGGACCCCGCCGCGGTCACCGTTCCCCGCATGGGAATGCACTGGATCGACCCCGGATCGCCCGAGTTCAACGGCAACCGCTTCACCGCCACGATGCTCTACGGAAGCTGGGACGGCCGGTTCGTCTTCGACGAGCCCATGGTCTCCCGGGCCTTCCTGCTGGAGCGGTCGGAAGTCGCCCTCCCCCTCCCCCGGCACCCGTCGGGGGTCTCCGCCCGGACCCTCAGGGTCTACTGGGACGGCGCCTCCGAGGAGCATCGCATCGCCCTTCGACACCTGGAGACCCGCTGACGGCGGGAGGAGAGAACAGCCATGACGACACCGAGGAAGCCCATGGCGGGCCGGATGATCGCGGGCCTGGCCCTGGCGGCCATGGCCGGATCCGGATGCGCCTCGGCGGGGAAGCTGGCGGAGTATGACTTCCGGGACCGGACGGTGTCGGTGGTCTCCCTGGGATCCCCCCGACCGGAGATCCTCACGAGTCCCGTCCTGGACCTGAGCGCCACGAGCCCGCTCCAGGCCGCCCTCCGCATCGGGGCGGACCTGGTGAAGGAGGTGGAGGCGGCCCGGGCCCGGGGGCGCCTCACCGAGGCCGCGAACCAGGTGGACGTGCCGGGCCGGATGACGGAACGGGTGTTCCACGGCGTGGCCCGGGAGCTCCGGGCCACTCCCGCAGGGGACGCCCGCGACGCCGAGACGTGGCTCGGTCCGGCCCACTTCTTCATGGAGTCGGAGGTGGTCCTGAGGGAAGCGGCCACGGGGCGTCGGATCTGGAAGGGGAAGGTGACGGAACGGGAGGCCATCTCCCCCGCCCTGGTGGGTACCCCGGGGATGGGCTGGCAGGAGGAGTCCGTGGTGAACGACGTGCTCACGGCAGCGGGACTGGCGGCGCTCTCCCCCGAGGCCATGTCCCGGATGCTGGAGGCCATGGCGGACCTGTCCGCCGACCGGACCCTTCGGAACTTCCGGCGGGGACTCGAACGGAGCCGAGGATGAACGAGGGCCCGCCTCCCTGGGCGCTTCGTGCAGAGTGGCGCCCCCCCCGGCGGGTACCTATACTCCGGCGTCCCCGTCGTTCACCCCTCCACACCCGCATCCGGAGGTGCCGAACATGGCCGAGTCATCCAGGAACATGGTGGCCGTGGTGGCCATCATCGCCATCGTGATCCTCGTGGGCATCGTGGTCTGGTTCGTGCGTGAGGAGTCGGACTCCACCATCGAGATCGATCTGGGCACCCACGTCCCCGCACTGGTGGTCCCGGCCCATCCCACCTGATCGGGGGAGGACGCCTCCCCGGGGGCGACAGGGAGGGAGGCGACGGGGAGGTCCCCGGGCTCTTCGTCCCGGCGCTGCGCCTCAGCCCTCCACCCCCTGGGCGATGCGGTCACCCACCTCCTGGTCGATCTTCCGCCAGTACTCCAGCGCCCGCTCCAGGACCGGGTCGGAGACCCCGGCTGAGAGATGGCCCACGACGTTGGAGACCAGGCGGTCCCGGGCGGCGTCGTCCATGACCGTCCGAACCAGGGCGTGGGCCTGTCCCCAGTCGTCGTCGTCCTCCCGGAGGGTATAGGCGGCCCGGATGAACTCCCCGCTGGCGGACCACTTCTCCACGTTCGGATAGCGCTCCGGGTCCGCCTGGGGGCCCCCCTTCGAGTTGGGGGCGTACACGGGGTCCGAGACGTTCTCCACCCGCATCGCGCCGTCCTTGCTGTAGCTGTGGACGGGGGACTTGGGCTTGTTCACCGGGATCTGCTTGTAGTTCACCCCCATGCGGGCCCGGTGCGCGTCGGCGTAGGAGAAGACTCGACCCAGGAGCATCTTGTCGGGGCTGAAGCCGATCCCCGGCACCACGTTGTTGGGTTCGAAGGCGGCCTGTTCCATCTCCGTGTGGAAGTCGGTGGGGTTCCGGTCGAGGACCAGCTTTCCCACCTCGTGGAGGGGGTAGTCCCCGTGGGGCCACACCTTCGTGAGGTCGAAGGGATTGAACCGGTAGGTCTCGGCCTCCTTGAAGGGCATGATCTGCACCTTCAGGGTCCAGCTGGGGTGATCGCCCGCCCGGATGGCGTTGAACAGGTCCCGCCGGTGGTAGTCCCCGTCCTCTCCCGCGATGCTATCCGCCTCCGCCTGGGTGAGGAACTCGATCCCCTGGTCCGTCTTGAAGTGGTACTTCACCCAGAACCGCTCGCCCTCGGCGTTCACCCACATGTAGGTGTGGCTGGAGTACCCGTTCATATGCCGCCACGTCTTCGGGATCCCGCGGTCCCCGAAGAGCCAGGCCACCTGGTGGGCGGATTCGGGGGAGAGGGTCCAGAAGTCCCACTGCATGTCGTGGTCCCGGAGTCCGCTGTCGGCACGTCGCTTCTGGGACCGGATGAAGTGCTGGAACTTGAGGGGGTCCCGGATGAAGAACACGGGCGTGTTGTTGCCCACCAGGTCGTAGTTCCCCTCGGAGGTATAGAACTTGAGGGCGAACCCCCGGGGGTCCCGCCAGGTATCCGGGCTTCCACGCTCCCCCGCCACCGAGGAGAAACGGATCAGGGTGTCGGTCCGGGTTCCCTTCTGGAAGACCGCCGCCTTGGTGAAGGAGCTCACATCGTGGGTGGTCTGGAAGTAGCCGAAGGCGCCGGCCCCCTTGGCGTGGGGCTGCCGCTCGGGGATCCGCTCCCGGTTGAAGTTCGCCATCTGCTCGATGAGGTAGTGGTCATGGAGCAGGATGGGGCCGTCGGGCCCCACGGTGAGGGAATGCTCGTCACTGGGGACGGGGGCTCCGCCGTCGGTGGTGGTGGGCTTGGGTCCTTTGTCGTCTTTGGCCATCTGGGGGGTCCTTCCTTCCTGTGGGTGGGAGTGGTGCGAGGAATGTCCGCGACCGGGTCCGGAAGCCCGGTTCACCTCCGGGGGAGCGCACCGGGGCGGCGCTCCTCCTGGCAGACCGGGCAGAGGCCCCAGAAGGTGATCTCGGCCTCGTCCAGCAGAAATCCATGGGCCCCCGTGGGCTCCAGGCAGGGCACCGTGTCCGCGACGCAGTCGATGTCGGCCACCGTCCCGCACTGCCGACATACCACGTGATGGTGGTTGTCGCCCACCCGGGACTCGAAGAGGCCGGGCATCCCCGCCGGCTCGATCCGCCGGGCCAGGCCGGCCGAGACCAGGGCCCCCAGGGTGTCGTAGACGGCCTGCTGGGAGACGGTCCCCAGACGGGCGCGGACGCGTTCGGTCACATCCTCCACGGTGAGATGCGCCCGGGTTCCCCGCAGGATCTCCAGCGCCGCGAGGCGCTGAGCCGTGACCCGCAGGCCCGCCTCCTTCAACGCCGTCCGGGGAGCTTCCGGGGGACCGGCCCGGGGGGGGTGGGGTGTGGCTTCTGGATCGGACATTTTCTCATGATAACACCATTCTTGGAATCATTCCACTAAACGACCTCCGCCGCTCGGTGCTCCTCCTGCTGCGCCCCCGCGGATCCTGGAACATCGTCGCCCCCCGGGTCATCTGGACCCGGGGGGCGGAGGGGAAGGGATGGACGGGACGGTCGGCGGCCAGGGCCGGCCATCTCCCGGTCAGGGATCCATGAGATGCCCTGCGCCACCGGAAGTCCCCTGACCCAGCCCGGCCTCGGCGCCGGCGCCGCCCTCGGGGATCTCCGCAGGCACTCCCTCCGGATCCAGGGCACGGATCCGTGAGGCCCCCTCCCGGGCGGGAAACTCCCCCCGAATCAGGGCTTCCGCCCAGGCAGGAAGGTCGAGGCGGCGCGCGCCGGCGAAGGCGGCGGCCGGCGCCGTTCCCCCGAACTCGAAGGCCCCGATGTCGCAGGGGCCGTTCCGCCCGAAGCCTCGCTGGTCGGAGGCCAGGCAGCGGGCTTCGTTCCCGGCGTCGATGGCCGGACTCCCCTCCAGGAGGGCATGGGTGGGAGTGGCTCCGCCGTTGTCCGCCAGGGTCTCCGCCACCTCCGCGTCCACCTCGTTCAGGTCCTCCGCTCCGTCCAGGACGGCGGAGCAGGTTCCGTCGTCGCTCAGGTTGTGTCCGGCAGAGGTCACGGCCACGTTCCCCCCGATGGTGCAGTTTCCGTCCTCCCCGGCCACCTCGTTCCCCGCCAGGAGCGTGTTGGTGAGTTCCAGCGGCGCTGCCACCGCTCCCCCGAGCCCACCCCCCTGGTTGCCGGCCTGGTTCCCCACGACGGACACTCCGTTGAAGACCGCCACCCCTGCAAGGGCGACACCTGCGCCCACGGGAGCCTCGTTCCCGGAGATGGTCACGTTCTCCACCTCGGCATCGGAGTCCTCGGTGACGAGTCGGAGCCCTCCGCCGGAGAAGTTGAGATCCCCGGTGATCCGGTTTCCGGTGAGGGTGGAGTTCCGGAGGGTCAGGCGGGTCCCACTGGAGATTCCGGCCCCTGACCCCCGGGACTCGTTCCCCTGCACCAGGATCCGGTCCAGGGTGGCAGCTCCTCCGGGGAAGAGCTGCATGGCTCCCCCCTGTCCCGCAATGGCCGGGTCGGAGCCCGCCACGTTCTCCAGGATCTGGACCTGGGTCATGACCAACTCGCTCTCGTTCTGCTTGAACACGGCTCCCCCGGTGGTCCCGGCCTCGTTCCCCACCAGCACGGACCGGGTCATGACCAGCTCGCTGGTGCCGAACAGGCCGATGGCGCCGCCGGTCCCCGTGGATCGATTCCCCCTGATCTCCGAGTCCTCGATGACGATGCGGTTCTCGGCCAGGAGCTGGAGGGCCCCGCCCTGGAGCTCCGATACGTTCTCCCGGAACTCCACCCCCTGGAGGCGAGCCGTGGTCCCCCGGGCGAAGAATCCCCCTCCGGCCCCCACGGCGTGGTTCTCCACGAAGGTCACGTCCCGGAGATCCGCTTCGGAGGTGGGCTCGAGGGTCACCCCACCCCCCCAACCCTGTGCCCGGTTCCCCCGGAACACCACCCCGGCGAGTGTGACCGATCCGTCCAGGACGAGGAGGCCGCCTCCCCGACCCGCCTGGGCCACGTTCTCCTCCACCACACCCCCCTCCATCTCCACCGAGGTCCCGGCGAAGGTGAGGACGCCCCCGCCGGTCAGGGCGCGGTTGCCCCGGACGGCGCTGTCCCGGAACACCAGTTCGTTCCCGGGACCCTGGACCCAGATCCCCCCGCCCGACGAGGCCGGCGCCTCATTGCCCTCCAGGGTCACCCCCTCCAGGACCACCCGGACGTTGGTCCCCGAAGCCAGGACCCCCCCCCCGCCGGAGGTCCCGGCGTGGTTCCCCCTGACCTCCGTCCCCTCCAGGGTCAGGGAGGAGCTCAGGACCCGGATCCCCCCTCCCCACCCCCGGGGGACCCGGTTCTCCTCCACCGATCCCCCGATCATGGTGAGGGTGGATCCGCCCAGGACGGAGGCGCCGCCCCCGGGGGCGTCCGCATCCCCGCCATCCGTCTCGTTCCCGGCGATCCGGACTCCCTCCAGACGAACCACGCTCTGGCCGGAGGCGGTGATCCCCCCGGCGGCCTGGGTTCCCCCCAGACCCAGATTCCCGGAGATCTCCGCATCGTAAAGGCTGACGTGGGAGCCGCCCTCCACCGACAGCCCCCCGGCGCCCTCCGACACGCCTCCCGTGAGGCGCAGGCGATGCACCTCGGCGGTGACGCCCCCGTCGAAGCGCAGGACCCGACGGCGATCGGCCAGGGAGGCCCCCGCGTCCAGGGTCACCCACCCTCCCTGGGGTCCCAGGATCCGCAGGTCCTCGGTGAGGACGGGAAGGGCCGAGGCCAACTCGACGGTGGCCCCCGCCAGCCCCTCTGCGAAGCGGACGACGGCGAGGCCGTCCAGGTCCACCGGCCCGTCCCCGGCCTGCACCACCCCCAGGGCGGCGCGGAGGGAGCAGGCCTCCCGGGTGCAGGTGGGATCCCCGGGATCGTCGGCGGTGGTGACCACCCAGTCCGGAAGGACCTGGACCTGTGCCGTGGCAGAGACGGCCGGGTTGAGTTCGCTGGTGGCGGTGACCTGACAGGGACCGGCCTCATCCGGGGCCAGCAGGGTGGCGGAGCTCCCCGACGGCTCGAGGGTGCCACAGCTCGCCGCCCAGGTCACGCCGGTGGACTGGGTTCCCGTCACCGTGGCGCTCAGGGACAGGAATTCCCCCCTCAGGACCTCCCCCGACGAGGGGGAGAGGGAGATGACCACCGGCGTCACCGTCACGGAGGCGCTCCCGGACACGGAGGGATCTGCGGAGCTGGTGGCCGTGACGGTGAAGGTGCCGCCATCCACCGGCGCGGTGAAGGTGGCCGAGCTCCCCGATGGGGCCAGGGTCCCCCCGTTGGAGGTCCAGCTGACCCCCTGGGACGCGAGTCCGGAGACGGTGGCGGTGAAGGTCTGGGTCCCTCCGGCACCCACCGTGGCGGACCCCGGGGAGACGCTCACCTGGGCCGGCTCCGAGGAGGTGGAATCGCTTCCGCCGCAGGCCGCCAGGAGGGCACCCACGAGCCCCGCCACGAGCCCCCTCCCGAAGGGGAGGGATCGCCCGCGGCCCACCCCCGCTCCTCGTCCCACCCGGTCCGATGCTACGGGCGTCTCCGCCTGCCTGGACTTCCTCATGTCGCCTCCACGTCCGGTGTGGATGGGGGAAGGACCCACACTGCCGCCCTCCCATCCCTCGCTCTGGAGGGCCCGACCACCCGGCCGAGGTCCTCCCTCTCCCATCCACGCGCAACCCACCGGCGAGGGGGATCACCGGTGGGGGATCGGCCTGCGGGGCGCGGCCCCCTTCCCCGGGCTTCACCTCACCCGTTACCGTGACGCGTCGGGTCTCGTCATCCCGGTCCGCTCCCCCCACCCGTGTCCCGCCCGGCCGGACGGCCCGCCGCGGGGCGCGGAGCCACCCGTTCTCCGGAGGTCTTGCCGTGGTCTCCCCTTCCTCCTCCGTCCATGGACCCGCCCTGGCCGTCGGCGCCCGGGGCCTCCTTCTCCTCATGGCCGCCCTCCCGGTGGCGGCGCCCGCAGCGGCGCAGGCCCCCGAGGCGAGCCTGTTCACCCCGGAGCTGGAGCGTCATCCGGCGGTGGTGCAGGCCGCAGAGATCCTGGACCGGGACTTCGAGCGGCAGGTGGAGGAATGGATCCACCTCACCCAGATCCCAGCGCCCTCGGGCCATGAGGAGGAACGGGCGGCCTACCTGAGGGCGGAGTTCGAGGCCCTCGGGCTCGAGGTGTCCATCGATTCCATCGGGAACGTCACGGCCCTGCGCCCCGGGGTCGGGGGCGGCCCCACCCTCGTCTACGCCGCCCACATGGACACCGTCTTCCCCCTGGAGACGGACATCACGGTCCGCACCCACGGCGACACCCTCCGGGCCCCGGGGATCTCCGACGACACGAATGAGCTGGCCGCCATGCTGGCCCTGGCCCGGGCCATGGACGAAGCCGGGATCCAGACCCGGGGGGACATCCTCTTCGTGGGGACGGTGCAGGAGGAGGTGGGGCTCAAGGGGATGACCTACTGGCTGGATACGAACCCCGAGCCCGACATGGTGGTGGCGTTGGATTCAGGGCTGGGGAGCGTTTCCTACGGGGCCCTGGGGATCTACTGGACCCGCTACTTCCTCCGGGGGGAGGCGGCCCACACCCTGGGCTCCGCAGGGCGCCCCCACCCCGCACGGGCCCTCTCCCGGGCCATCCTCTCCATCTATGAAATGGAGTTGCCCACCGGGCCGGACGGGGCGGTGTTGAACGTGGGGATGCTGGAGGGAGGCCAGATCTTCAATGCCATTCCGGCGGAGGTCTCCTTCACGGTGGACCTCCGCTCCGTGGACCCGGAGCTCCTGGATCCCCTCAACGAGGAGATCGAGGCCCGGGTGGCCGCCGCCGCCCAGGCGGAAGGGGTGGAGTGGGGCCTGGAGGCCGTCAACCGGACGCCGGCCGGGGGCACGGAGGCGTCCCTGGCCGACCGGCGCCGCCACCCCCTGGTGGAGACCACCCTCCACGTCAAGGAGCACCTGGGCTTCGAGGCCCGGGCCTCAGCGTCCGGAGCCACCGACGCCAACGTGGCCGTGGCCCGGGGCATCCCGGCCATCGCCACGGGCACGGGACGGGGCGGGAACGCCCACACCCTGCAGGAGTGGGCCTACGTCCCCATCCAGCGCGAGGGGATGCGGATGCTCCTCCTCCTCACGGTGAGCCTGGCGGGGCTGGCCGGACCGGCGACCTGAGGAGGTCCCTCGGCCGCCCACGCGGGATCCCCGGCGGGCCCCCTCACCCCCCCCGGCACGAAGCGCTGGATGCGCCGGGACCAGGCGGCCTCCGAGACGTAGACCCGCCCCTGGGAATCCACGGCGATGTTGTGGGGGCGGATGAACTGCCCGGCGTGGCGACCGCCGTTCCCGAAGGCCCCCACCTCCTCCAGGGTCTCCCGTTCGAAGATCCGGACGGTGTGGTTGGTGCCGTCGGCGAAGTAGAGCCAGCGCTGCTCCGGGTCGGTGGAGAGGGCCACGTCGAAGGCGGTCCCCGAGGCCTGGGTCTCGGGAGCCACGAGGCGCTCGGTCACGTAGGTCCCGTCGAACCGGAAGACCTGGATCCGGTTGTTCCGGCGGTCGGCCACGTAGAGCAGGCCGTCCCGGGACCCCTCCAGCCCATGCACCGTCCCGAACTGCCGGGCGGGCGGATGGTCGGCGCCCCGGGGGCCGTACTCGTAGGCATCGTCCGGCGCCTCACCGTAGGCCCCCCAATGGCGGAGATAGGCCCCCGACTCCCCGTCGTAGACGATGATCCGTCGGTTTCCATACCCGTCGGCCACGAAGAGCTCGTTGGTGTCGGGGTCCACCCAGATGTCGGAGGGGCGGTTGAACCGCTCCACGTCGTTGGAGTCCCCCGGGACATCCACCTCACCCAGCGTCATGAGGAGCTCGCCGTCGCGGGTGTACTTGAGGATGTGGTGCTGGTCCCTGGCGGCGATCCAGACGTTCTCTCCATGATCCACGAAGAGGCCGTGGAGCCCGTACGGCCACTCCTCCCCATGGAGGCCCCAGGACTGGACCACCTCGCCCCGGGTGTCGAACTCCAGGACCGAGGGAGCGGGAACGCAGCACTCCGCCAGGGGCGGATCCTGTACGGCCCCGATCTCCTGGGGGATGAGGTCCTCCGGCAGGTGGACCACCCACACGTGGTCCCGGGCGTCCACGAACACCCCTGTCACCGGTCCCCAGATCCAGTTCTCGGGGAGGGCGCCCGGCCAACCTGCGTCCACCTGGAAGGAGGTGCCCTCCCCGGTAGCGGCCGGAGCCGGGATCCCGGCAGGAGCCCGGTCCTCCGCTGCAGGGGCGTCGGCGCATCCGGTCAGGAGGAGAAGGGGAAGGGCCAGGAGTCGGGCCGGGGAGGGCGTCAGGGCCGGCGCGGCCGGGGGAATCCCCCGGACTCCGGTGGAGGGGTGGAATCGGAGTCGGGGCATGGCGGAGATCTCCCGGGGCTGGGGTGGGCGGCGGCAGGGCGGGGCCCACGCAGCCTGAGGCCCGCCCCCTTCCCCCACAAGAGGGGGCACACCCCTCCCCCGCAAGGGCACGCCCCTTCCCGCGGATGGCATCAGAAGATCAGGGTATGGGAGTACTTCAGGGTCAGGGTACGGGCGTCCGCGAAGGGAAGTCGAGGGACGGCCAGGGGGTCCCGGTCCAGGTTCAGCCCCTCGTTCCAGACCAGCCAGAGGTCCCGGCCCTCGCGGAAGTTGTACCGGAAGCGGGTGTTCCCCGTGAGCTGACCGGTGAGGGAGTTGTACTGACCGAAGGCATCGATGGAGAAGCGGGTGTCCACCGCCCCCCTCAGGGTAAGGCGCACGAGGCGGGAATCCAGGGCCTCATTCCGCGCCCCGAAGCGAATCCGGTTCCACTCCCATCCCCCCACCACCTCCAGGTGTCGGCTGGCGGGCCAGGTGAGGTCGGACCGGAGGCCGACCCGGTTCCCGTCGAAGAACTCCCCTGCGGTGAGGGTCACGTTGGGGCGAATCGGCCAGGCCCGGGCGGCCCGCATCTCCACGGCGGCCTCGGTGGCCCAGTAGCGCCCCGCGGGCACCCCCGCCGACTCCGACAGGGAGAAGTCCCGCTCCACATCCTCGTAGCGGGTGGTGGAGAGGGCCCGGAGAACCATGCCGATTCCCGTCTCGAGCTGCAGGAACGGCTCGAGTTGGACCGTCTCCACCTCGTCGGTGGCGTTCCGGACCCAGAGGCTGTTCCGGGACCCCACCCAGATCCGTCGGAAGGCGGCCCCCTCCCCCGGGAACCAGGTGTACCCGACGTCCCCCTGCCCCCGGGTGAACTCCCGTCGGGGCTCGAAGCCGATGCCGGGATCGTATCCCGGGCCCGACCAGGTGAAGGCGGCCTGGTAACTCAGACCGCTGAGGCGACGCCGCGTCCAGTCCAACACCAGGCGCCCCGCCTCCAGGCCACCGGCCACCGGGTCGGCATCCCCGCCGCCCTGGAAGGTCTGGAGCCACTTCAGGGTGAGGTATTCGTCGCCCACGACCCGGAAGCTCCCGTCCACCCCGTAGGTGACGTTGTAACGGCCTTCCGTATCCACCCGGCTGGTCCCCATGGCCCCCACGAAGGAGTTCGCATTCAGGACGCGGCGCTGGAGGCGGAGGATCCCGAAGTTCTCGGGCTTGAGATCCAGGGCTTCGTGGGCCGCGGTCTGCATCTGGATGAGCCCCAGGTCCCAGTCCCCCGCCCTTCCCACCACCCGTCCGCCTCCCAGGATCCGGAGGGGCCGGCCGTCGGCCAGCCCGATACGCCGGGAGTAGAAGAGGGTCCCCCGGTCCGCCCCGGTGTCGAACGCGAAGATCCCCGCCCGCTCCTGGAAGAAGGGGCGCTTCTCCTCGAAGAAGAGGGAGAACCGGGTCAGGTTCACCTGCTGCTGGTCCGCCTCCACGGCGGCGAAATCGGTGTTCAGGGTGAGGTCCACCGTCAGGTTCGTCGTGGGGGTGAACTTCAGGTCCGCCCCGAGCTCCAGGCTCCGGTCCCCCAGGCGCGCGTACTCGCTCCCGCCCGAGGACAACTCGTGGAAGCGCGAGGTCCCGGTCAGGCCGTAGGGTGTGACGTAGACGGGGTTCTGGGGAACGATCCCCTGGAGGCGGACCTCCTGGAACGCAGAGGGCCGCCCATAGGGGGAGCTGGAGGGCATGGCGGGGAAGGTCCACCGGGTGTCCTCTCCGGATTCGTAGACGAACCCCAGGAGGCCCATGATCACCGACCCGTCGGGCTGGGTTTCGAAGCGGAGGCTGGAAAAGGGGATCCGCATCTCCCCGAACCACCCCTCCTCGGTAATCTGGGTCTCCAGGTCCCAGAAGGTGCGCCAGGAGCCGTTTCCGGGACCGGGGTCCTGCCCGTCGTTCTCGATGCTGTGATCGATGCGGGTCCCCAGGGGGAGCCCGGTGAAGCGCACCGCGTTCTGCTTGTCGTTGAAGGTGTCCAGGATCAGGGCGAAGCCGTCGTCGCCCCCGTATCGGTCCCGGGTGAGGGAGAAGGCGCGGATGGCCGAGGGGTCGTCGTGGTGGAAGCGGGCGGCCGCGTAGATGGCCTCATCGTCGTATCCGATGAGGAGCTCGATCCGGCGATGGGTCGAGCCCCTGAAGGTGGGTTGGTACATGGTGAGGGGCACGGACTCGATCCCCTCCCAGGCGGCCTCGTCGGACAGACCGTCCAGGGTGACGGGTCCCCGAAGGCGGGGCAGGTCGATGACACCCCGGGCCTCCGGCGCGGTAACGCCCCGCACCAGGGCGTCCGAGGCGGAACGCGGTACAGGTTGGCCGGAGAGGGCTGCCGCGCCCACCCCCCAGGCCCCTCCGGGTGAGGCGAGGAGCACCAGGCCCAAGAGGGGCCAGACCGGAGGACACCCGGTTCGGATGGGCCCTCCCTTCATCCAGGCGTGAGGTCCATGGCTTCCACCACCCGGGTGTAGGGGATCCCGGCCTCGTCATTCACCGCCTTCACCACCTCGGCATCGTCCGCTTCGAAGAGGCAGAGGCAGTGGGCGTCCCCGGGAACGTACATGGACCGGATGTAGCGGACGGGGCGTCCCTTCTCCGTGAACTGCCCACAGGTGGCGATGGCGGCCTTCTGGGCGCCGGCCAGTTGGTCCATGGTGATCCCAGGGAGATTCCGATCCGCTGCGAAGACGGGCATGGCGTGCCTCCAGGGCTCGAGGGTTCCGCACCCCTTCCCGGACGAAGCATCCGGACATCCTTCGGGGGGCGACGCCTCCACAGTGCGTTCCGGTTTCCCCCTCCGGCAAGCCCCTTCCTGCCACGGCCCCGGAAGCGAGCCCCGGTGCTTACCTCCAGACCCGCCTCACCGCCTGTCGCGTGCCGGTCATGCGCTCAGCGCCGGCCGCTCCCGGTGGAAGCCCGTTACCCCCTGGTAGGCCCCAGCCACGGCCAGGACCTCCGACTCCCCGAAGGGCCGCCCGAAGAAGACGAGGGCGTTGGGGCTCCCGCTCTCGGCAAAGCCGTGGGGGAGGGAGACAGCCGGGTAGGTGGCCAGGTTCGCCATGCTCCAATGCCGCTGGAGGGCGGTGGGCCCTCCCTCCCCCGGCGGGGCGCCGGTGGCCCGGGGAGCCAGCCAGACGTCCACGTGCTCCGTGGCCCGGGCCAGCTCCATCATCATGAGGGATCGGACCCGCTGCTGCCGGAGGTAGTCCACGGCGGGGATGAGCCAGCTCCGCTTCCATCCGGCCGCCCGCCCCGGATTCGTCATCTCCCGATCGCGACCGGACCGGACCAGCTCGTCGAAGAAGACCGCCGACTCCACCCCGATGGGGGAGAGGTCGGTGGTGAACTCGGGGACGGACACCTCCACGAGCTCCACGCCGAGCCCTCCCATCGCGTCCAGGGCGGCCCGGTCCTGGGCCTGGATCCGGGGGTCCACCACCTCGTCGAAGGCGTCCTTCACATAGCCGATCCGGAGCCGGCGGACGTCCGTCTCCGCATCCCAGTTGAAGGGGAGATCCACGACGCTCATGTCCAGGCCGTCGGGGCGGGAGATGGCCGTCATGACCAGGGCGCAGTCCTCGGCGGAGCGGCACATGGGTCCGATCCGGTCCAGGGTCCAGGAGAGGGCCATGGTGGCGTGGCGGGTGACCCGGCCCAGGGTGGGACGGAGCCCCGTGACCCCGCACCGGGCCGAGGGACTCAGGATGGAGCCGCTGGTCTCGGTCCCCAGGCTGAAGCCC
>JBJHCB010000026.1:0-14226 GCA_050485805.1 Gemmatimonadota bacterium
GGATATCCCGAATCCCCCTTCACCCGGGTGAAACGCTCCTCCTGAGCGGCGGCCACCACCTCTCCGTCCTTCAGGAGGGCGGCTGCGGAGTCGTGGTAGAAGGCGGAGATGCCGAGGATCCAGGCGTTCATGGTTCCAGGGATTCCTCTCGGGGAGTCGTCTCTTGGGCGGGCCGCCCCTCCGGAAGCGGCACCGGGGACCCAGGGGAACGGAGCCAGCGCTTCCGCACGGGTCGCCCCTGGAGCAGGAGGTCCGGGAGGGTGACGAACCGATACTCCCCGGACGAGGCTTCCAGGACCCGCTCCAGCGCTCCCAGCATCGGGGTCCGATCGCGGCAGGCAGGATCGGGGGTGGTGTGGAGAGCGTCGTGGAGCAGGACAATCCGTCCAGGACGGAGACGTTGCAGGATCCGTTCCGCCATCCAATCCGCCGGGTGGGGAAGCCAATCCTCGGCATGGAGACTCCATCCCACCACCCGATGCCCGCACCGGTTCACGTCCCACCAGCTCCCCACCGACTGATGGCCGTAGGGGGGACGGAAATACCCCGAGCTCCGAACTCCCAGGAGCGCCGCGCACCGTCGGACCTCCTCCCGCCGCTTCCGCGCAGGGATGCCAGGCATGGACGGGTGACTCCAGGAGTGGTTGCCCAGGGCGTGCCCCTCTCGGTGGATGCGATCCACCAGTTCCGGATACCGGGCCGCGGATTCCCCCACCACGAAGAAGGTGGCCCGGGCACCATGCTCCCCCAGAAGCCCCAGAAGGTCGGGGGTGGCCCCGGGGTTCGGCCCGTCGTCGAAGGTCAGGGCCACCAGAGGCTCCCGGGTTCGGGCTTCCGAAATGGCGAACATCACCACCTCCACCCACGGATAACGGCGCCCACGTCGCCCCTCACGGCGCCAGGACCCGGTAACGGAAACAGCCCTTGACCCGCCCCAGGCGGAACGCCAAGTGGCCGAGCCAGCGATGTCGGCGGTCCCGGGAGGCCAGATCCGGGGCCCTTCGTAAGAGGCGCAGCCAGGACCGTGCCGCGAAGCGAAGCCGGACCCGGGGCATCCCCTGTCCGCGATAGCGCGCATAGAGTCCCACGTTCCCTTCCCCCCACGCCACCCGCTGACGCCATTCGTCTACGAGGTCCGTCCGGATCCGGACATGGACCACGGCCTCCTCGGCGAACCGCAGGGGAAACCCCGCCAACTGGGCACGCCAGCAGTAATCCGTATCCTCAAGGACCCGCAGGGACTCGTCGAAGCCGCCGATGGATCGATGCACCGACGCGTGGACCCCCAGGCCCGACCCCCCGGCATGGGGCAGAAAGGGAGGGTAGTGGTGGTCCTGGAGCCCCCTGGTCTGGGTCGTTCGTTCCTGGCCCCGGGCGAGCGGGTTCAGGTGGAGATAGTCGAAACGGCTGGCCACCACTCCGTCGTGGCTCTCCAGTGCCCGGATCATTGCGGGAAGCCAACCGGCGCCCACCACGTCGTCGGCATCGCAGAACAGGAGAAGCTCTCCCTTCGCCGCCTGCGCACCCACGTTCCGGGCGTGGGCGGCTCCTCTCGTCTCCCACGTCTCGATCACATGGAACGCGGGGAAGCGCCCCGTAAAGCTCTGGGCCACCTCCCGGGAGCGGTCGACGGATCCGTTGTCCACAACGATCAACTCAACGTCGTGCCCCACCACCTGCCTGGACAGCGCGTCGAGCTGGGCCCCCAGGGTCTCCTGGGCGTTCAGACAGGGGATGATCACCGTGGCCCGCATCCGACCCTGCACCCCATGGACGTAGTCATGCCACGGCAATCCGTCGAAAGGCGGAGCTGGTGCGCTTCAGGTCGTCGAAGCCGCCCACGGCGGCCACCCGACCCCTGTCCAGCACCACGATCTGGTCGCACCCTTCCACCGTGCTCAGTCGATGTGCGATGAGGACCATGGTCTTCTGGCCCCTCAGCCCGTCCACGGCCTCCATGATCTCCCGCTCCGTGGCCGTGTCCAGGGCGCTGGTGGCCTCGTCCAGGACCAGCACCGGCGGGTCATGGTAGAGGGCGCGGGCGATCCCGATCCGCTGTCGCTGCCCCCCGGAAAGCCGGACGCCCCGGTCCCCCACGTAGGTGTCATACCCTTGCGGCAACTCTTCCATGATGAAGTCGTGGATCCGGGCGATCCGGGCCGCTCGCTCCACCGCCGCCTCATCCACCCGCTCGCCCGGGATGCCGAAGGCGATGTTGTCCCGAATGGAGGCATCGGCCAGGTAGATGGCCTGCGGCACGTAGCCGATGACCTTCTGCCACCCCGGGATCCGGTCCCCGACAAGGGGGATGCCATCTACCGTCACTGCCCCGTCCGTGGGAAGGAGTAGTCCGAGGAGGAGGTCCACCGCCGTGGTCTTTCCGGCTCCCGTTGAACCCACGAACCCTACCGAGCTCCCCACCTGGATGGTCAGGTCCACCGAGCGGAGGGCGTAGCCGTCGGCTCCGGGGTAACGGAAGCTCACGTCCCGGAACGCTATCCCCTCCCGGGGAACCAGGGCGGGCGGCCCCCCCCGTGACCCGGCACCGGCCCCCTGGACCTGCTTCCCCTCCCCCGTGGGTTCCCCTCCCTCCGGCACCCCGCCCCCAACCAGGTCGGCATGGATGACGTCCACCGCCGGTCCCGCGAATCGGAGGGAACTGGCGTTCTGGTAGACCCGCTGGACGGCGGGGAGAAGGCGGTAGCCCGCGAAGGCATAGAGCCCCAGGATGGGAAGGACTTGGCCCAGGTCGTCGCGGCTCGTCAGGAGGAGGAGGGCCAGGGCCAGGATGGCTCCGAACGCCACGGCCTCGATCAGGTACTTGGGAACGTCTCCCAGCGCCCGCTGGAGGTACCGGTTCCGGGCGTCCAGGGCCGCAGGGGGCCGGAACCGCTGGAGGTAGGACCGCTCCCGCCCCATCACCTTCAGGTCCTTGATCCCTCCGAAGGCCTCGGCCGCCGTCTGGAAACGCTGGCGGTTGGCGGCCACCCGTTCCTCCCCGATCCGCCGGAGGAACCCCCGGACCCCCAGGTAGACTCCTCCGTAGAGCCCACCCACCACCACCGTCACGAGAAGCGCCAGGAAGGGGTCCGCCACCACCAGAAGAACCACGATCACCACCGCCACCATTCCGTACGACACCAGGTCCATGGCGGGCTTCAGGGCGTCGTTCACGACTGCGTCCACCTCGGACAGGACGCTCTTGGTCAGGTCGGCGGGGTTCCGGTTCAGGAAGAAGGGGTAGGGCTGTCGCAGGTAGCGCTCCAGGAGTCGAACCGCCAGCGAGTATCTGCGCATGTTCACCCACCGGGCGCTGGCGTAGGTCGTCACGATGCGGAGGGCTGCCGACAGGACCACCAAGACGAAGGCCCCCGCGCCCAGCGCCACCTGGAAGGCCTGGATGGACTGGAAGCCCCCCCGCGCGTACAGGGTGGCCAACACCGGATTCGTCTCCACCAGTTCGGGGTTCCCGAGCACGGCCAGGAAGGGCATGACCGATGCCACCCCCAGCATCTCGAAGAGCGCCAGGACCAGCATGAGGCCGAGGACCAGGAGTCCCCGCCGGCGCTCCCGCGGTGTCAGGAGCTCCACCGCCTTCCGGACGGAACCCCCCGGTTTCACCTGGCCCCTCCGCCCGCCCCCGAGGCCGGCCCGGGGTTCGCCGCGCCCCCCACGAACCGCCCCACCTGCTCCTCCCACAACTGATCCGAGAGCCGTCCCTCCGGAAGGTCCACATCTCCGAACCGGACCGGACGGTCCTTCGGCACATCCCCCCGGAGCCGGCACCCGTCCGCCAGCCCCATGGGGAGGGCCCCCATCTCCCGGCACACGCCGGCGTTCTCGATGACCCCGTAGGCGGTGAACCCCCCGATGCCGTCCAGCACCTCCCCGGCCTTCAGGTCCCGCTTCGCCACGGTCAGGACCTCGCACACCGGCGCGCCCCGGGGTGTGATGACCGGGTCCTGGAAGAGGACGGCCCGGGCCGCGGAGATGGGGACCTCCAGGTGGGGAAGGTGATAGGGGACATAGAAGGTGTAGAGGGGACCCTCGCCCATCTTCAGGTACTTCATGTAGGCGGCCCGGGCGGGATCGGGGTCATACCCCAGGACGAAGACGCCGGGGCCGGGCTGGGCCCCCAAGACGTAGTCCACCAGGCCGTCCTCGGGCCCATCCCCCAGGAGCTCCTCCAGGTCGAAGAGCCCCGGGGCCTCGTCCACGTGGGCGCAGCGGGGGCCGTACATCCCCTGCCGACCGGCCCGGAAGCCGGTGGCGTTGGCCACCACGGCCATCTCCATGGAGAGCTTGGTGCCGTCGGCGAAGGAGGTGATCATCTTCGTATCCTGGCCGTGGGCCTCGGCGAAGCCCCGCTGGGTCTCCGGGGTCCGGTAGGGATCCTGGAGCCCCTTGATGTTCCCGGCCAGCACGGGGCGGACCCCGATGGTGCGGACGAAGCGGAGGAGGTTCATGACCACACCGGGCTGGTCCCCGTCGGTGTTGGTCAGGACCACCCCGGCCCGGTCGGCCCGCTCCTTCAGGAGCGGTCCCAGGGTGGCGTCCAGCTCCGCGTTCATGAGGACCAGGTGCTTCCCCCCCTCGATGGCGGCCACCGAGACGTGGGCTCCGAATTCCACGTCCCCCGTGGCCTCGATGATCACGTCCACGGGGCCGGCCCGGCTCAGGAGTCCCGGATCCTGGGTGATGGCGGGGACCCCCCGGGAGATGGCGTCCTCCAGGGCGGCCACGCTGTCCACCCGGAGGACCTCCTCCGCCCCCGCCTCCCGGAACGCCCGCTCGGCCCGCTCCGGGGTGCGATTGGCGATGGCCACCAGCCGGATCCCGGGCATCCGGGCCATCTGCCGGGCAGCCCCCCGCCCGATGTACCCCGCGCCCACCATGGCCACCCGCACGGGCCGCCCCTCGGCCTCCCGTCGCTCCAGCTCCCGGTCCACGATGATCATCCCGCCCTGCCCTCCCATCCCGGCCTCGCCGGGTCGTCCTCCGCCCCGAAGAAGTCCCCTCGGAGCACCTGCCTGAGCTCGTCGGGGGTCCCGATATCGATGTAGTCTCCCTCCGGAAAGGGAATCCCCTCCACCACCAGGCCGGCCTCCATGGCCGCCTGGAAGACGTGGCCGAGATAGAGTTCGGCCCCGTCGACCGAACCCTCCCGGGACATCCCCGCCTGGATCTCTCTGAGCCGCTCCTCCACGAAGGCATGCAGGAAACGGGTGAAGGAAGGGGCCCATGCCGCCAGGATCCAGGTCCGGGTGAGGGAGGTCTCCCGGGGCTTGATCTCGATCCTCCGGACCCGCCCCGCCCCGTCGGCCTCCACCATGTCCATCTTCCAGGGCCGATGGGCCGGAAAGAGGCCAAGCGACACGTCCGCCCCGCCCTCCTCCACCCGGCGGGCAAGGGCCTCCAGCGCTTCCTCCGGACGGAACAGGATGTCGGGGAACCCGAACAGGACCGTTCCCTCCCCCAGGAAGGGGTAGGCCGCGTCCAGGGTGAAGGGCTGCCCATGGGGCCAGCGCATGAGGAGGTAGGCCAGGGAGAGGCCGAATCGCTCCCCGTCCCCCAGGCACCCGGGAATGTCCCACTTCCCGTCCCGGAGCACCACGTAGACCCGGCGGGCTCCGGCGGCCCCGAATCCCCGGAGGAGCCACTCCGCCGCCACCCTGGGCCGGGGGGAGCCCCCCCCGTCCACGGCCCAGGCCACGGGGAAGATCTCCTTGCTGAAGGGGAGGGACCCCAGTCGGGTCCCCCGCCCGGCCGCGGGCACCACCCCCACGCGCTCCCCCCGCGTCATGGCTCCCCTCCGGAGAAGGGAGCGGCGGGGTCGAGATCGGGCCAGCTCCGATCCTTCGGAGAGAGCCCCTCCACCGGGAGGGGCCACTCCACCCGCAGAGCCGGGTCCGTGGGTCGGACCCCACGCTCGGCCTCAGGCGCGTAGAAGGCGGAGACCAGGTAGAAGACCTCGGTATCGTCCGACAGGGCCTGGTACCCATGGGCGCACCCCTCGGGGACGTACAGCATCCTCCGGTTCTCCTCCGAGAGCTCCACCCCCTCCCACTGCAGGTAGGTGGGAGACGTGGGCCTCAGGTCCACCACCACGTCCCAGACCGCTCCCCGGAGACATCGGACCAGCTTCGCCTCTCCGTGGGGAGCGAGCTGGAGGTGGAGGCCCCGCACCGTCCCGCGATGCCGGGTCACCGCGGTATTCCCCTGAACGAATTCAGTGGCAAGCCCCTGCTCTCCGAATTCCCGGCGGCACCAGACCCGGGCGAAGGAGCCCCGATCGTCCCCCCGCTCGTCCATCTCTATGATCCGGGCGCCGTTCACCGCGGTGGGAAGGAAGCGCATGTCAGCGCCCGATCCCCTCGTACCGGGCCACCTGCCCGGGGGCGAGCATCCGTCGGCCGTCCACCACCACCGGCGGATCGCTCCGGTCGGCCAGGAGGGAAGGAAGGACCTCGAATTCCGGCCACCGCGTCACCAGCAGGACCGCCTGGGCCCCCTCCACCGCATCGGACAGGGAATCGCAGACCCGCACGCCGTTCCCCTGGAAGCGACGCCGCCCCTCCTCCCCCGCCACGGGGTCGAAGGCCCGGACCCGGGCGCCTCCCTCCTCCAGGAGCCGGATGAGGGGGATGGCGGGGGACTCCCGCATGTCGTCCGTCCCCGGCTTGAAAGCCAGCCCCAGCACCGCCACATCCACCCCGTCCAGGGAGTCGAAGTGCTTCCGGAGCAACCGGATCATCTCCCCGGGCTGGGCCTGGTTGGTCCGGATCACCGAGGCCAGGACGGGCATCTCCACCCCGGCCGCGGCGGCATGGGCCACCAGCCCCTTCACGTCCTTGGGGAAGCAGCTCCCGCCATATCCACACCCGGCGCCCAGGTAGCTCACCAGTCCCGGCCGCACCCGCTCTCCCCCGGGAAGGATGGGGCTCACCCGGCGGTCCAGGTGGACGGCGTGCAGCACGTCCAGCACATCCACCCCCTCGGACACGGCGCTCAGGTTCGCGATCTCGTTGGAGAAGGAGATGAGGGTGGCCAGCAGGGAGTTGGAGGCATACTTGGCCATCTCCGCCGTCCGGTTGGAGACCCGGAGGCGGTCCACCCCGGGAAACCCGGCGTAGAGGGCTTCCATCACCTCGTACGTCCGGTCGTCCAGGGCGCCCAGGACCAGGCGGTCCGGATCCATGAAGTCCCCCACCGCCTCCCCCTCCCGGAGGAACTCGGGATTCATCCCCACGCCGAAGTCGGGACCGGCCCGCCTCCCCGACTCCTCCTCCAGCGCGGGTCGGACCCGGTCGTCGGTGGTGCCGGGGGGCACGGTGCTCTTCACCAGGACCACGTGGTACCGGTCCAGGGAGGCCAGGGCCCGACCCACCCCCCGGGCGGCGGCCTCCACGAAGCTCAGGTCCTTCCGTTCCCCGTCGAAGGGCGTGCCCACGCTGATGAGGGACACCTCGGTCCCGTGGACGGCGGCGGTCAGGTCCGTGGTGGCGGTGAGTCCCTTCCCCACGTGGCGCTCCAGGAGCTCATCCAGCCCCGGCTCGTGGATGGGCGCCTCCCCCCGGGAGATCCGCTCCACCTTGTCCCGGTCCACGTCCACGCACACCACGTGGTGCCCCTTCTCCGCCAGGCAGGCTCCGGTGACGAGACCAACGTATCCCGTGCCGATGATGGAGACCTTCATGTCCGATCCCCCGCGTACCAGAGAAGGGAGCGCCGGAGTCCCTCGTCGAGCTCCACTCCGGGGTCGTAGCCCAACTCCTTCCGGGCCTTGGAGATGTCGGGGCAGCGGCGCACCGGATTGTCGGTCAGATATTCGGGGTCCTGGCTCACCTGTCGGGTCACCGTCCCCGTATAGTCGAAGAGCTCGCCCCCAAGCACCGCCATCCGCTCGGCCAGCTCCAGCATGGACACCTCCGGGGCTTCCACCCCGATGTTGTAGGGCTCCCCATCCCGCCCCCGGACCAGGGCCAGGAAATACCCCACCACCGCATCCCCCACGTAGCAGAAGGTGCGGGTGGGGGAGCCGTCGGAGAGGAGGACCAGGTCCCGTCCCTCCAGGATGTCCCGGGCGAAGTCGGGAATGACCCGGCGGTCGTGGATCCCCAAGCCCGGCCCGTAGTTGTTGAAGGGACGGACGATCCGCACCGGCACCCCGTGGACCCGGGCGAAGTTCACCGAAAGGGTTTCGCCGTAGCGCTTCGACTCATCATAGCAGGCCCGGGGCCCGGTGCAGGACACCAGGCCGCGGTAGTCCTCTGCGGTGGGGATGCTCCCCGGATCCGGGTCTCCGTAGATCTCACTGGAGGAGAAGAAGACGAACCCCCGCACCGGATCCCCGGCCTCGCCCCGCTCCCGACAGTGGTCCAGGAGGAGCCGCAGGCCGGTGACGTTGGCGTCCATGGTCTCGATGGGGTGTTTCCGGTAGTACGTCGGCGATGCCACCGAGGCGGCATGGAGGATGTAATCCGGGTCCTCCACCGAGGCGGGGAGGGGACGGGTGATGTCGTGCTCCAACAGGTGGAGCCCGGGGTCTCCCCGGAGCCCCTCCAGCCACCCGGGGATCCCGCGCAGGAAGTTGTCCGCCACGGTGAGCCGGATGGGCATTCCCTCCCTCCGGAAATGCCGGTTCCAGTGGAGGGGGGCCTGCACCAGGTAGTGGCCCAAGAACCCGGCCCCACCGGTCACCAGCAGGTGTCCGCCGGCCATCTCCCTGAATGCCCCGTCCAGCCGCCCACAGATCTCGTCCAGGTCCTGCCGGACCACGGCCTCCCGGGCCGTCCCCTCCCTCACCAGACCTTCCACGGCGGGCTCTCCCTTTCCCAGAGCTCTTCCAGGACCATCTTGTCCCGGAGCGTATCCATGGGCTGCCAGAAGCCCGTGTGTCGGAACGCGGCCAACTGCCCGTCCCGGGCCAACCCGTCCAGGGGCTCGCGCTCCCATACGGTGGAGTCCCCATCAATGTAGTCCAGGACCCCCGGCTCCAGGACGAAGAACCCCCCGTTGATCCACGCCCCGTCCCCCCGGGGCTTCTCCCGGAACCCCTGGATCCGCGTGGCCTGGTCCTCCAGGTGGAAGGCGCCGAACCGTCCCGGCGGCTGCACCGCCGTGAGGGTCGCCAGCACCCCCTGCGCCCGGTGGAAGGCCAGGAGGCGGGTGACGTCGATGTCCGAGACCCCGTCCCCGTAGGTGAAGCAGAAGGTCTCATCGTCCAGGTACCGGGCCACCCGCTTGAGGCGCCCCCCCGTCATGGTCCCGTCCCCCGTGTCCACGAGGGTGACGCGCCAGGACTCCGCACCGTTGCGGTGCACCTCCACCCGGTTCTCCGCCAGGTCGAAGGTGACGTCGGCCCGGTGGAGGAAATAGCTGGAGAAGTACTCCTTGATGAGGTGGCCTTTGTAGCCGCAACAGACGATGAAGTCGTCGATGCCGTGGGCCGAATAGATCTTCATGATGTGCCAGAGGATGGGGCGTCCCCCGATCTCCACCATGGGCTTCGGACGAACCGAGCTCTCCTCGCTGATCCGGGTCCCGAAGCCTCCCGCCAGGATGACTGCCTTCATCGCATCGGTGTTCCTGTACAGGCCGTCCCCGGCGCTCCTCCGCCACGACGTGCAGAAGGAGCCCTCGGGGGCCGTGGAGGTGCGTTCTGCTATCGCGTTCCAACTTGTGCACACCCCATGCCAGGACCTACCGTCCCATCGGTCCGGCACCGGGACCACCCGGCCCGGCACCGTGGCGTCGCCCCGCTCTGCGTTCCCCAGGTAGGAGATGAGTCCCAGGATCCCGGTCACCCGGAGACCCCAGCTACCTCCCCTTCGGGCGCCCCTCCTTCCCGTCCTGGTGGGAGGCCTCCTCCTGGTGGCGGCTGCAACCGCCTCCGCGTCCCAGGCGTTTCCGGCCGGAACCGCGCCCATCCTGGCGGAACGCCCCTCTTCCCAGGGCGCTCCCCATCTCGCCTCCCCGTACCTCCCCCTGGGACACTGGGCCTACCCCGTGGTGGAAGGCTGGATCGCCCGGGGCTGGGCTGACCACCTCTCTCCCTTCACCCGTCCATGGCGCCGGATTGAGGTGGCCCGGGCCCTCCGTTCCGTGGAAGCCGATCCCGGGCGCTCTCCCGGGGGCCCGGGGGACGACCCGTGGCTGGCCGCGCTCCAGGCCGAGTTCGCTCCGGAGCTGGAGCGCCTCGGGGACCCCGATCGTCCCGTGGAGGAGATCCGGGGCCGGGGTCGGGCAGGGGGTGGACTCCATTCCCAGACCCACCCCGACCCCCTCCGGCCCCAACTGGATGGCCCCTTCTCCCGCACCACTTTTCTCGATCGGTGGGTGGCGGAGGCCCATGGCCACATGGCCAGCGTGGTGGGGGGCGTACGCATCGCCCGGGATGGGCGGCTCCGCAACGATCCCCGCTTCCCGAACGGGCGGGCCGTCCCGGGACGAGAGGAGGGAGACGCCTTCCTCACCGCCCTGGATCTCCGCGTGGAGGAGGCCTACGTGGAGATCCAGGGGCGACGGGCCCGGATCTCCTTCGGGCGCCAGGACCGGAACTGGGGCGGACCCGGGGTGGCCGGTCTTCTTCGCTCCCCTGAGGCGTACAGCTTCGACGAGCTGGGCTACCATTTCGGATCGGAGCGCATCTTCCTCGCCGGGACCTTCACCAGCTTCCGGGACATGCCGGGCGACACGGCCCGCTATCACGCCGCCCACCGCCTGGAAGTCCGGATCCGGGAGAACCTGGTCGTGGGCCTCTCCGAGGCATCGCTCCACGGCGGGCCGGGTGGCCGCCTGGATCTCCGGCTCATCTCTCCGTTGGCCATCTGGGAGCTCACCCGGGAAGGGGAGCGGGACAAGCAGAGCAACCTGCTGGGGCAGGTGGACGTCTGGTGGCGTCCCCACCCCGCACTCGCCCTGTTCGGGAGCCTGGCGGCGGATTCCCCCCCGGGGGTGGGGGCCTGCTGCGAGTCCGGAGGGAGCCTGGGGCTGGAGCTCCCGAGCCTCCTCCCGGGGACACTGCTCCGGGTCCGGGTCTCGGCGGTGGAGAGCCTCATGTACCGAACCAGTCGAACGTGGGAGGAGTACTCCCACCGGGGTCTCGGTCTGGGGTGGGACCAGGCCGACGTGGTGCTGGTCTCCATGGAGGCCCTCTGGTGGGGTAGCCGCCCCGTGGCGTCCGGGCTCCTCCACCTGAATCCGCGGTTCGACCTCCAACTCCGGGGAGAGGAGTCCGCCTTCCAGGGGCGCACCCGACCCTCCCGGGCCGAGATGGAGGATTTCCCCGGTCTCCTCTCCGGCACCACCGAGGACACCCTGCGGCCCTCCCTGGCCGGGTCCTGGCTCCGGCGGGGGGAGTGGCCGGTGCAGGTGGAGTGGGATCTCGGGATCAACCGGATCCGGAATGCCGGGCACGAGCCCGGGGTCCGGAGAACCGAAGCGGTGGGGTGGATCGCCTTTTCGGTGGGAACGCCCTGGTTCCGTTACCGGGCGCCGCTGGCCGCTCCCTGAGCCTCCACCGACCCCCTCGGCCCTCCTCCTTCCGCCTCCGCCCGGAACCACTCCACGAACCTCCGGATCCCCTCCCGGAACTCCGTGCGGGGATCGTACCCCAGGAACTCCCGGGCCCGGCAGACGTCGGCCCAGGTCCGGAGCACGTCCCCGGGCTGCATGGGAAGACGTCGGATCCGGGGCTCCACACCCATTTCCTCCCCCACCACCTGGATCATCTCCGTGAGGGAGACGGTCCGGCTCTCCCCCAGGTTGAGGATCTCGAACCGGGCCTCCTCCCGGCGGGCGAAGCCCAGCGCTCCCTCCACCCCGTCCAGGATGTCGTCGATGTAGGTGTAGTCCCGCTGGGTGGAGCCGTCCCCGAACATGGGGATCTCCTCCCCGGCGGCCATGAGGCGGGCAAACTTGTGGATGGCGAGGTCGGGACGCTGCCGGGGGCCGTACACCGTGAAGAACCGCAGACAGGCCGTGGTGATCCCGTCCAGGTGGGTGGCCGTGTGGCAGAGGAGCTCCCCCGCCTTCTTGGTGGCGGCGTAGGGAGAGATGGGATGGTCCACCCGATCCTCCTCGTGGAAGGGGACCTTTTCGTTGTTCCCGTATACCGACGAGGAGGAGGCGAAGACGAAGGGGCGGATCCCCCGCTCCCGGGCGAAGTCCAGGAGGGTGGTGGTCCCCAGGACGTTCACCGAGGTGTAGAGGGCGGGATCCTGGATGGAGGGGCGGACCCCCGCTCGGGCCGCCAGGTGCACCACGGCGCCCACATCGTCAGGGAGGGACCGGAGGAGGTCGGTGTCCCGGATGTCGCCCCGCACCAGGGTGAAGCCCTGGTGATCCCGGGCGGACGCCAGGTTCCGCTCCTTGATGGCGGGGTCGTAGAAGGTGTCAAAGAGGTCGAGCCCCACCACCTCCTCTCCCCGGGCCAGGAGGCGGTCCGTCAGGTGCGAGCCGATGAAACCAGCCGCCCCGGTGAGGAGGATCCGTCCGTTCCTCGACATCAGACTCGGTTCCTCCCCACCGGGGCGTTGGGCTCGCGTGGACTCAGCGGAGGGTCAGGATCAGCCCTGGACCTGCCGCACCAGTTCCTGTCGCTGGAAGGGCTGCGCCAGGCATCCCTCGCCCACGGGAACGTAGATCACCTCCGGGGGCGACTCGGCTCCCTGGTGATGGAAGACGGAGACCCCGTCCACCTCGCCCGCCCGGGTCACCTCGTCGGGGCTCACCACGTGGGGAAGGCCGAACTTCAGGTACTCCCGCTCCCCGAACTTCACCGGCTCGTCCTGGGCGGCCAGCGCCGCTCCCCGGGAGAGCGCCGGGTCCTCGGGGTACACCTCGGAGACGGGCTTCCGCTCGCCGTTCACCGCCACCAGCGTCTCACCCGTGAGGGGGAGATGGATGGCCATGACGTTCCGGAGGTCGCCGTCGGTGAAGAGGCAGATGGTGGTGGCCCGCTCCGGAGCGGGCGGGGGCGGGGGGGTCTCCTCCACCGGTGGCGCCGGGGGAGCCGGCAGGGGAGCGCCGCAGGCGCTGTCGTCCCCGTGGTGGTCCATGGCCGCCACGATGAAGCGGGAGAGGACCGCCTCCACCGCCAGCAGCTCCTCGGTGGGATTCCTCAGGAACTCCTCGGAGCTGGCATTGATGAAGGCGTTGTACCGGGCCACCGTGCGGGTGAGATGGGTGGGCACTTCATGGCCCGGCTGGTATACGTCCATCTCGCTGGTGGCCGCCGCCAAGCCCTCCAGGTCCCGCACCAGGTCCCGGGCCGCACGCCGGGCCGCGCGGGAGCTGTTGGAGGCGGGGGTCAGGCCGGCCTCCAGGGATCGGAACGCGGAGCGCGCCTCGCTCCCGGAGGAAAGGACCTCAGCCAGATCGTCCTGGAGCCGGGCGGAGAGGAGGAACTGGCGCTCCTCGGTCCCCTCGAGGCCGGCCAGGGCGCCCGAGGCAGACGCGAGGCGGACACCCGGGGCCTGGGTGACCACCCACATGACCCCCAGCTCCAGCTCCGCCATGAGCAGGTGGCCGGCGTTCCGGACCCCGGTGGCCTCGGGACAGAAGAAGGTCTGGACCGTCCCGGGCTGCCCCGCCAGCATCCCGGCCACCATGTCGCCGCTGGTGATGATGGTACCGGAGACGTCGGTGACGGGGGCCTGGCCCTGGGGGTTCACCGACTGGGCCCCGGCGTCCATGGCCAGGAAGAGCCCGCCTGCCAGGACCACCGCTCCCGCGAGGGTCGTGCGCGCCGAATGTCGTGACATCTGCATGTGCTTACCCTCGCTCGGTCAGAAGAGTGCGCCGGAGTAGTTGAAGCCGTATCCAGCCCCGATGATGAAGCGGGGCCGGGTGGTGAGGTCCGCCACCCCCGGGGAGATGAAGAGGGGCCGATCCCGGAAGGGCACGATGGACATTCCCGCCGCCAGGTCATGGCCCGTCCAATCTGCTATCGCCGAGGTGCGCTCGGAAAGCCTGGTGGCCACGCTGGCGAAGGGGTTCACCGTGGAACGGTCCTCGATGATGTCCCGCTCCCGGCGGAACCGGCCGTTCCCCGCCCCTGCCGTCACCGTCAGGGTGGAGAAGGGATGGACGCCGTCAGGGCGGAGCAGGAAGAGCTTGGTCCCCGCCACGTAGAGGCTCCGCCCGGCGTCGGTGGCGGGGCGATCCTCCCGGTCGTTCCAGAGGATGGCGTTCTCCCACCCCACCGCCACGCTGGCGTTGCCC
>JBJHCB010000027.1:0-13946 GCA_050485805.1 Gemmatimonadota bacterium
TCTCCGATGGGGGCATAGAGGCCGACCCGGCCCATGGCGGCCAGGAGCTCCCGGGCCTCCCCCCGGGCGGCATCGTCGTCGACGGGCTCCGACCGGGGAAGGAGCTCGGCCTCGGCGAAACGGGCCACACCCTCGGCCCATTCCCGGTGGCGAGGGGCCAGAAGAGCCCGAACGGAGCGGAGGTCCATCAGGGGCGGTCCATCAGCGATGGTCCATCATCGGCGGCCCCAGGGGGTCATGCACGCGCCGCTCACAGGAACCGGGGCTCCCGCCGTTCGACGAACGCCTCGTACGACTCCCGGAAATCGGGGTGGAGCATGAGGGCGGCCTGGATCTGGGCCTCCGCTTCCAGGGCGCCCGGCAGGTCCATGCTGGCCTCCCGGTTCAGGGCGTCCTTGGTGATCTCCAGGGCGAAGGAGGGGCCCCTGGCCAGCTTCGCGGCCTGGTCTTGGGCCGCAGACAGCGCCTCGCCGTCGGGGACCACCCGGTTGTACAGCCCGATCCGGTGGGCCTCATGGGCGCTGATGAAGTCCCCGGTCATGAGGAGCTGGGACGCCAATCCCATCCCTACGATGCGGGGGAGCATCCACGCCGCTCCCATGTCGGCGCCGGAGAGGCCCACCCGGCTGAAGAGGTAGGCGATCTTCGCCGACTCGGCCCCGATCCGGAGGTCGCAGGCGGTGGCGATGACGGCTCCCGCCCCGGCCACCGTTCCGTTCAGGGCCCCGATGACGGGCTTCCGGCAGGAGCGGATGGCCAGCACCAGGTCGCAGGTCATCCGGGTGAACTCCAGGAGCCCCCGGAAGTCCCGCTCGAAGAGGGCGCCGATGATGTCCTCGACGTCACCCCCCGAGCAGAACCCCCGACCCGACCCGGTGATGATCACCACCCGGACCTCCGCTTCCTCCGAAAGGGCCCGGAAGGCCCGACGGAGCTCGTCGTAGACCTGGAAGGTGAGGGCGTTGAGCCGGTCGGGTCGATTCAGGGTGATCACCGCCACGCCGCTGTCGGGGTCCCGCTCCAGCAGGAAGGATTCGGGGTGGAACACGGGCATCGCCTCGCAGGATGGGGGATTCAGGACGCCAGGACGGCGGTGGCCTCGATCTCCACCTTCGCCCTGGGGTCTACCAGAGCGGCCACCTGCACCAGCGCCATGGCGGGGAAGTGGCGGCCCATGAGGGACCGGTAGGGCTCCTTCAGACCGGGTCGGGCCTGGCGGTATTCCTCCATGTCGGTGACGTAGATGGTGAGGCGACCCACATCCCGGGGATGCCCCCCCGCCTCCCGGACCACCAGCAGCGCCTTCTCCAGGGCACGGGTGAACTGGGCCACGAAGTCGTCGGTCTCCACGCCCCCACCGGGCTCCGCCGCGTCCTGCCCCGCCACCAGGAGGACCCGGGCACCCACCGGGGCCAACATCCCGTTGGTCCACCCCCGGGGCTCGCCCAAGGGAGGGGGGTTGATGGGATCCATGGGCATCCGCTCCTCCGTGGAGAGCCGGGCCCCTCCCGCCAAGGGGAGGGCCCGTCCGTTGATGTGGGAAGCCCGGGTTCCGCAGAGGGACACCACCGCCTCCGCCACCTCGCCGGGCCTGAGGAGCCGGGTCTGCCCCGCTTCAGCCAGGATCGCCCCCACCGCCTCCTCCGGGGAGCGTCCGGTCCGCTCCACGATCCGGCGGACAGTGGCCTCGGTGAGGGGCGTGTCCACGAACCCCGGGCAGAGGGCGTTCACCGTCACCCCCGTCCCTTCCGCCTCGGCCGCCGCCGCCCGGGTGAGTCCCACCGCGGCGTGCTTGGAGGCGGCGTACGCCGAGATGTAGCGGGCCCCCGCGAGCCCCGCCACCGACGCCACGGTCACCACCCGCCCCCACCCCCGCTCCACCATCCCCGGCAGGACGGCCCGGGTGGCCAGGAAGGGACCGGTGGCATTCACCGCCATCATCCGATCCCACTCCGCGAGGGAGGTGCGCCGGAGGGGGGCGGAGCCGGCGGTGCCGGCGTTGTTCACCAGAATGTCCACCGGGCCCAACTCCGCCTCCACCGCAGCCACCGCTCCGGCCACCTCCTCCTCCCGGGTCACGTCGCACCGGAGAGGCAGGGCCCGCCCTCCGCCGCCACGGATCCCCTCCGCCACCCGCTCCACCTCCTCCATGCTCCGGGCGGCCAGGCCCACGGCGGCGCCGGCACGGGCCAGCCTGGCGGCCACCTCCGCCCCGATCCCCCGCCCTCCGCCGGTGACCAGGGCCACCCGCCCCCCGAGCTCCGGCGGCGGCAGGTGGGCCAGGACGCCCTCGGCGCTGGGGTCCATGGGCGCCCTCGTCATGGGTCGGAGCCCCGGGCCTCCCGGATGGACCCGGCCAGGAGCCGGCCCAGGAGCCGGATGGTGTCCCGTCCCTCCCTTGCCGTGGCCTCGGCCGGCCATCCGAAGTACGCCTGGGGCCCGCCGGCCTCGGCGAAGGAGCGCTTCCCCTCGCGGATGGCCGCCGACAGGGAATGGGGCACGGGCTCGAGCGTCGCCGCGACATCCCATCGGACCCAGTGGGGCGCCTCCGCCAGCACCATGCTCCCCTCGAAGCGGCCGGCGTGGCAGGCCCCGCTCCGGAACTCCTCCCCCAGGGCCTCCGCCACCGCGCGCCGGGTGAGGTCCAGGAAGACCACGCGGATCCCGGAATCCGGATCACCGGGGAAGGCCGCCGACGCCTCCCGGAGGGAACCCAGGTGCTCCGGGTCCAGGTGGGCGTTGGCCAGGGCCAGGGTGCGGAAGCCCTGCCCCTGGAGGGATCCGGCGATCTCCTGCACCAGGCGGGTCACCGTCTCCCCACGCGCCTCGACCGTCCCGGGGAACTCCCGGGCGAAGGGGGCGGCCGTGGCCCAGAGGGGGGGGAGGAGGAGGACGGTCGTCCCTTCCCCGGCCAACGCCTCGCCGGCGGCCCGGGCCATGGCCTGGGAAATGATCACGTCGGTGGCCAGGGGGAGGTGGGGGCCGTGGGCCTCCATGGCCCCCACCGGCAGGATCACCACGGCCCGTGTCCGATCCAGCCCCTCCACCTCGTCCCAGGTCATGCGGGCCAGCTCCAGGAGGGGCATGGGCGGTGGGGGCTCGGGACGGGGGTGGGGACGCACGGGCCGCACAGTGGAGCCGAGCGTCCCCGTTTGACCGCTATTCTATCGGCCCCGTATCGTGTCGCAACCCGATGCAGGACCTCCCCGCCCCTGGAGCGGACGGATCCCGATGCCCTTCACCCCCCCCGAGACCTTCAATCTCTCCGAGTACTGCCTGGGGGATCGGATCCAGGAGGGGATGGAGGGCCGGCGGGCCCTCGTCTGGGACGGGGACACCCTCACCTACGGCGACCTGCTGAGGCTGGCCTCCCGCTACGGGAACCTCCTGGCCGCAGCCGGGATCCGTCCCGAGGAACGGGTCCTCATCGCCCTTCCCGATACGCCTGCCTGGCCGGCCGCCCTCTTCGGGATCCTTCGCCGGGGAGCGGTGGCCGTCCTGGTGAATCCCCACCTCCCTCCGGACCAGGTCCGGTACCTGTGGCGCTACACCGGGGCCCGGGCCGCCTTCGTGGATGATGAGGTGGAGGAGGTCTTCGCCCACGCCGCCGAGGGACTCCCTGCCCCCCCGACCCTGCTGAATCCCGGTTCGCCGGCCTTCCGCCGGGAGTTGGAGGCGGCCTCTCCCGACCTGGATCCCCATCCGACCCATCGGGACGACGCGGCCATCTGGCTCTTCAGCGGAGGGACCACGGGACATCCCAAGGCGGTGGTCCAGCCCCATCGGTCCTTCGCCAATACCACGGAGCTCTATGGGAAGGGGGTCCTGGGGCTGGGACCCGACGACGTGACCCTCTCCGTCCCCAAGCTCTTCTTTGGATACGCCACCGGCATCAACCTCCTCTTCCCCCTTTCGGTGGGAGCCACCGCGGCCCTCTTCCCCGAGCGATGCACGGCGCCGGCCCTGGTGGAGCGGATCCGGACCTTCCGACCCACCGTGCTGGTGAATGTCCCCACCATGGTGAACCACCTCCTGGCCCTCCGGGAGGAGGGGGGTGGGGGGAGTGGTGCCGGGGAGGGTGGGGCCGAGGGGGGCGGGGCCGGGCCCGGGGTCGGGCTCGGCGGGGCCCTGGCCTCCCTCCGCCTGTCCACCTCGGCGGGGGAAGCCCTTCCCCGGGGGCTCCACCGGCGGTGGAGCGAGGCCTTCGGCGTGCCCCTCCTGGACGGGCTTGGAACGGCGGAGATGTGGCACATCTTCATCTCGAACCGCATTGGGGCCACCCGCCCCGGATCGCTGGGGAAGGTGGTGCCCGGCTTCGACGTCCGGGTGTGCGACGACCGGGGGCGGGAACTCCCCCGGGACGAGGTGGGGTGGCTCCACGTCCGGGGCGGATCCAGGGCCATCGGGTACTGGCGGGAGATGGAGAAGACCCAGTGGGCCTTCCGGGGCGAGTGGTACGTGTCCGGGGACATGATCTCCATGGACCCCGAGGGGTGGGTCACCTACCACGGGCGAGGCGACGATATGCTCAAGGTGGGGGGGAAGTGGCTCTCGCCGGCCCAGCTGGAGGACTGCCTCCTGGCCCACCCGGCGGTGGGCGAGGTGGTGGTGGTGGGTGTGGCCACCCCGGAGGGGCTGGTGAAGCCCCACGCCTTCGTCCTGCCCGCCCCGGACGTCACCCCCGGGCCGGAGCTCGCCGCCGCCCTCCAGGAGTGGACGAAGTCACGGCTGGAACCCTACAAGTACCCCCGCGGCGTCACTTTCCTCGAGAACTTCCCCCGGACGCACCTGGGCAAGGTGGATCGGGGGAAGCTGGCGCGGGAGGCCGGGGCCGCGGGGTGAAGCCGGCTGCGGCGGGGCCGCGGCCGTCAGCCTCCACCCAGGGGAATCCCCAGGGTCAGGAGGAGGCTGGACTGGCGATCATCGGTGCCCCGGAGGTCCGGATGGGAGGCCCCGGGCTCGTACCGGGAGAAGTGGCCGTTCAGTTCCAGGCGGGGCCGCAGCCCCCCCAGGTGGAACTGTGCACCCAGCCCCAGCTGGAGAGTCGGTCGTGTCTGGTCCCGGAAGTAGTCGCCGGGCCCCTCGTTGCCCATGTCCCTCCAGTCGAAGTCGTATCGGACGGCCCCCGCTCCCAGAACCAGGTAGGGCTGAACCACCATGAGGTCCAGGAAGGGGCGAAACACGAGGGCGGCGGATGTCGCCAGGACACTGCTCCTGAGCTCGCAGTCGGTGCATCCGATGCCCCTGACGGGCACGTCGGCGGAGGTGGCCCATGTCACCTCGCCCCGGAGGTTCGCCAACCCTCGGAGCGGCCCCACCTCGACCCCTGCCCCCAGGGCGAGGGTGGAGGCCCGCCTCCCGGCTTCCAGGACGCTGGCACCCTCCCCATCCCGGATCTCCCCCACCTCCGAGAGGGGTGCATAGGCGCCCATGGAGGGCACGAACCGCACCTGGGCCTCGAGGGAGTGGGGTGCGAGGGGCGAGAACAGGGTTGAGAGGGCAGTCAGGGCGAGGGCAGTTCCCCCACGTTGGAGCCGCGGACGGGAGGGCAGAACCTGCCCGCCCCGGGCAAGATGGTTCGGGTCGTTCGGCATCGGGGCTTCCTCCGGTTCATCCCCATGGTGGGGAAGTGGGCAGAAGGGGAGGGGGATCCGGGGGATCCCCCTCGATCCACGCCCCGACCTGTCGCAGGAAGGATGCCCGGGACCCCAGGGTCGCGGGACGGGGACATGGGGGAGGACCGCTTCGGTCCCACCTTCCGTGGGAACTGGGGTGCACCCTTCGCCGTTGACGCCCCCCGGGGCACACGCGAAGCTGGAGCATCCTCGTCGTCCCGGCCGTCGGTCGGGCCCCCGGGGATCCGCCTCGACCCCGGATGACCATGAACCGCTTCGCCCCGGTCCTCTTCGCCCTCGCCCTTGCCGCCTGCTCGGGAGGCGAGCCCGACGCCCCCCCCGCCACCGGATCCGCGGACTGGCGCTCGGTGGAAGGCGGGTGGCTCCTGGACGTGGAGGCCGGAGAGCGGATCCGGAACCCCGGCGTCCTCATCTCCCCCGAGGGACGGATCGCCGGGGTCGGGCCGGCGGGCACCGACCTCCCGGCCGGTGCAGCCGAGCCGGAGGTCATCCGGCTCACCGACGGCCAGACGCTCCTCCCGGGGCTCGTCGATCTGCACGCCCATTACAACATGGACCTGACCGGGGACGGCCGCGTCGAGGAGACGCGCTACAACCCCGTCATCTTCCTGGCCAACGGGGTCACCACCACCTTCCCGGCCGGGGAGTACCGGCCCGAGGTCATGCAGGCCCTGCAGGAGCGGCTGGCCTCCGGCGAACAGGTGGGCCCCCGCCTCCTCCGGTCGGGTCCCTACTTCGGCTCCACCCGGCCGGACTGGGATCCGGCGATCACCGCCGAGGAGATCCACGCCGAGGTGGACGCCCTCTGGGCCGAAGGGGTATTGCACTTCAAGGCCAAGGGTGCCGGCCCGGAGCACATCCGGGCCCTGGTGGAGCGGGTGCACCACCACGGAGGGACCGTGACGGGGCATGTGGACTCGGGGGCGAGGGGGTCCGCCAACTCGGTGGAGGCCATCGAGGCCGGAATCGACCGCATCGAGCACATCCTGGGCGGGTACGCCCTCGACCGGACCCAGGCGGCCTATCCGGTCTGGAACCAGGTGGATACCGCCTCTGCGGACTTCCGACGGACCGTCGACCTCTTCCTGGACCACGGGGTCTACTTCAACGCCACCATCACCGCCCCCATCTATCTCACCGAGAAGGTGGAGGGATTCGAGTTCTGGGTGGACGAACCGTCCTTCTTCACCCCCTTCGTCCAGGAGAGGGTGGCCGAACGGGAGGCGCCGTCGAACCAGCTCATGTCCGACCTGTACCAGGCCATGAAGCGGACCACCCTGGCGTTCCACCGGGCCGGGGGAGGACCCTACATCACGCTGGGCACCGACAACCCCAGCGCCGGGGAGTACCTGGGCGGGTTCTCGGCCCATCGCGAGCTCCACGCCCTCGTCCTCGCCGGAATCCCCCCCATGGACGCCCTTCGCGCCGGCACCCTCAACGGAGCCCGCGCCCTGGGGATGGACGACGAGATCGGTTCCATCACCCCGGGGAAGTGGGCCGATCTGTTCGTCATCGACGGCGATCCCCTCGCCGATATCCGGAACACCCGGAACGTCCGGCTGGTCCTCCTCGAGGGGAGGGTGCACGACCCCGCCACCCTCCTGGACTCGGCGCGAGGTCGGATCGGTCCCCGGGGAGAGGCGGAGCGGGCCGACTGGTGGCGGTGAGGGGGTAGCGGGGGAGGCGATGCCGTGACCGGCCCGCCTCCCCCCACCACCCTCCCGCTCAGGGCCATGGGAGCGGAATCTGGATCAGGCCCGTCCGGAGCGAAGGAGCGACACCGTAGCTGAGATACCGCTCGATCTCGCCCGCGGCCCGCCGCCGGTGCGCCTGCTCCTCCGGGGCGGTGCCGGGTGAGCCCTTCAGCGCCTCGTGAAGCTGCCGGAGTCTCTGCTCTGCCGCATCGCGAACCTCGGAGACCGCCTGCTCGTCCATGGCCAGGGCGAAGATCCCATCCAGGACCGCGCGCTCGGCCTGGCGGCGATACCCCCCCTCCGCTCCCGTGCGATTCCCGGCCGCTCCCCAGGTGCCCTCCACCAGGGCTCCCAGCACCTCATCCAGGGACACGGGCGAGACACCCTGCGCATGGAAGGTGGCCACCCGGGCCATCCGCTCCCGGTGGAGGAGGTTGTCCACCACCTCCTGGGCGAAGCTCCGGGCCACGGCCAGGGGATCGAAGGCCGTGCCCGCAGGGGACTCGATCCAACGGGCGTGGGAGCCCACGGCCGGAGGAAGGGCGACACCCGCCGGGTTCACCCAGCCCGGTGGCTCCCGGTAGCCCGCAGGGGGGGGCGGGATGAGCCCGGGCACGTGCTCGGGGACCGCCAACTCCGCCGGAGAGAGAACCTCCAGTACCCGGGCCAGCGCCTGCCTCTGCTCTTCGGCCGGGATCACCCGGGTCGGGGTCTGTCCATCCCCGCGCATGGCCGGTACGTACTGCATCCCCCCCACGTACTTCACCAGGCCTTCCATGGCGTACCGGTGGTGCAGGTACACGTGGGCGAAGCGGTGGTTGAGCCAGGCCATGGGCTCACCGGGCCGGATGACCCGCTCGTCGAAGTGCTCCAGCATGAGCCGGCGCACCGCCCGGGTCCGCTCCAGGGCCTCGAACATGGTGGTCCCCTCGACCCAGCGGCTCACCTCCGGATACGATCCGGAGATGTCGCCATCGGCCATGGAGATGAAGCCCCGGTCGATGGCCTCCTCCACGATGGCCTCGAGCCCCGCCTCCTCCGCCTGGGCATCCGGGAACCAGGTATAGGCATACCGGACACTCACCGTGTCCGCGTACCCGCCGCCGGGTCGGTAGGCCTCGGAGATGTCCAGCCCTCCCTGCCCGTCGGGTCGGATCAGGGGAAAGGGGTAGTCCAGAGTGGACGAACGACCCTGGGCCGCGGCGATGAAGTTGTGGGGGAAGCCCAGGGCGTGGCCCACCTCGTGTGCGGCGAGCTGCCGCCTCCGGGCCATGGCGAACTCCTCGGCATCGATCTGGGGCGTCACACCCGCCGCGTCGAAGACCGGGAGGAGCCCCGCGAAGATGTTGTAGTCGGTGAGGGATCGATGGGAATCCATCCGGGGCATCCCCACCAGGAGCTCCCCGGTCCTGGGATCCCTCCGGCCCCCGCCCGTGGACGGTCCGGGAGCACTCCGGTTCACGAGCTGGACCACGGAATAGCGGACGTCCATGGGATCCGCGCCATCCGGGAGGTCCCGAACCAGGACCGCGTTCCGGAAGCCGGCCACCTCGAAGATGTCGTTCCACCACTCCACTCCCTCCCGGTAGGCGGTCCGGTAGGGCTCCGGGATGGCCGGATCCAGGTGGAAGACGATGGGAGCGACGGGCTCCACCACCTCGCCGCGGAGGTACGCAGCCGTGTCGGACGGCTCCAACCGCCACCGGGCCACGTACCGCAGCCGATAGTCCTCGTCGAACGCCTGGCCATAGTCCTGGATGGTCACCGAGGAGTTGCCCGTCCGGGGATCGAAGCGCCGGGGCTGGAAGGGAACCTCGGGGAGGGGCATGAAGGAGTGGTGCTGCTGGAAGGTGATGTAGCGGGAGTCGGGAGAATGGCGGGTCAGCTCCGAGTGCATGTCCTCCGCGGTGAAGGTGAGGGAGGTCCGGATCTCCGTGTTGGACGGAAAGGCACGGGTGAAGGCGGCATCCACGAACCCCCGATCCCTCTCGAGCTGGATCTGGCCCAGGCCCGCCCCCCGGACCGCACGCCGGACATCGTAGGCATCACTCAGGAGGAAGTCCGTGGCATCCACCACCACTCCGTCCCCCCGGGTCTCCACCACCGGGAAGGAGGCGAGGACCGACACGGGGAAGGACTTCTCGGCACCCCAGAGATGGTCGGGATCCCCCGTGCCGGCCGTGACTCCCGTGTTCCGCTCGATCATGACCACCCGGGGTCCGTGCCGCTCGAACCGGACCACCGCGGTCTTGCCACCGGATCCTGCGTCCAACCCGAACACCCGGGCCGACCCCAGACCCGTGGCCAGCGCGTTCATGTAGAAGAGGTCCTCATCCAGCTGGCGGAGGAGGAGGTGGACCCGTCCGGAGGCCTCATCGATGCGGAAGGGGATGAACCCCTCCTCGAAGGCCACCGAAAGGGACTCCTCCGCCGAGGGGAGAGGGTCCACCGCCACCGGATGCACCTCCGGGGGAAACGCGATGAGAAGGGCCACCAGGAAGCAGACGGGGGTCGTGGTGGAAGGACGAAAGCCGCGCAGCAGGTGCATCATCGTCGACGACCTCGGGTTGGGTGGGGGGGAGGGAGGGAGTCAGGGGTCCAGGGAGCCCGCGGCGTCCGCAGCCACGTCCCCGGGGACCATGAATCGCTCGAACCAGTTCCGGAGGTAGAGCTGGACGCGGATGAAGTTCGTGGGCGGATCATCCCGGCTGTGCCATCCGTCGGTGAGCTGGATCATCCCGGTGGGGACCCGCCGGATCATGAGGGCCCGGTAGAGCTCCTCGGTCTGGCTCATGGGGGTCCGCAGGTCCCGGGATCCGGTCATCAGAAGGGTGGGTGTGTTGATCCGGCCCACGTGCATGATGGGGGACCGCTCCAGGTGACCGGAAGGGTCATCCCAGAAGAAGTCCTCGAACCGGCCTCCCTCGCACCAGCGGATGGGGTTCCCGTCCACATTCCCGCAGAAGCTCATGAAGTTGATGACCGGGGCCTTGGCCACCGCGGCGGTGAACCGATCGGTGTGGGCCACGGCCCACGCGGTGAGGACTCCGCCCCCGCTCCCCCCGTAGACGAACAGGTTCCGTTCGTCGATGTAGCCCCGGGCGATGAGGGAGTCGACACCCACCATCAGGTCGTCGTGGTCCAGGCTCGGGTAGGCAAACTGGATCTCGTTGCCGAACTCCGTCCCGTATCCCGAGCTTCCCCGGGGGTTCGTGTAGAGCACCACGTACCCGTTGGCCGCGTGATCCTGGTTCTTGAAATCGAATCCGATGTGGTACATGGAGTGGGGTCCCCCATGGATCCGAAGGAGGAGGGGGTATCTCCGGTCGGGGTCGAAGTCCGGTGGCTTCACGATCCAGCCCTGGATCTCGAGACCGTCCACAGATGGGTACCAGATCTCCTCCACTTCCCCGAGCTGGACACCCGCCAGGAGATCCTCGTTGGTGCGATGGAGCACACGGGGCTCCGCCGGGCTGCGGAGGTCGAAGGCGATGAGGCTCCTGGGTTCCTGGGGCCCGGAACGGGCCCCCACAGCCAGGCCCCCGGGCCCGAGGTCCGACACGGCCAGCATGTGCTGACCCTCCGTCACCGCCCGCGGCTCCCCCTGGAGTGGAACGAACCAGAGGTTCTGTGTTCCCAGGATGGAGGCGTTGAGGTAGAGGCCGGAACCATCCGGGGCCCACGTCAGGTTCCCCAGACTGCTCCCCAGTTCACCGGCCAGGCGTCGGACATTCCTCCCGTCCGCGTCCATCACATAGAGCTCGTTCTCCCAGTAGGGGGCTCGAGTCCAATCATGACCCTGGAAGGCGATGAGTCTGCCGTCCGGTGAGGGGACCGGGTTCTGGTGCGGCCCCGGTCGGTCCGTGAGCTGCTCGATGAGGCCCGAGGCCACCTCCACCCGATAGATCTCCCGGTGGCCCACCCGGTAGTCCGCATCCTCCTGCCGGAGTCCGCTGAAGAGGAGTGCCCTTCCGTCGGGGGTCCAACTGAAGTCCCCGTGGTCCCAGTCACCGTCGGTGACCTGGCGCGGCGTCCCTCCATCCGCCCCTACCACGAACAGGTGCTGGTTTCCCCTGGGAAGCCAGCCCACCCGGTCCTGCTTGTAGACCAACCGATCCTCCACGAGGGAAGGTGCCGTCCAGTTGGCCCCCTCCGGACGCTCGGGCATGGGGATCCGCCAGGCCGGGTCCAACTCCCGGGGAACGAACATCTGGAAGGCCAGGCTCCGACCATCGGGAGACCAGCGGACGGAGGACGGGCGCTCCGTCACGCGGGTCACCTGACTCACCGCACCCTCGTCATCCATCCACCGGACGAAGACCTGGGTCCGGCCCTGTCCGTCCGGGGCCAGATAGGCGATGCGGGTCCCGTCGGGCGACCAGGAGGGAGCGCTCCCTCGCAGGAGCTGCCGGTTCCTGGTCCCATCCACATCCATGATCCAGATGGATGCGTCCATGCGGTCGTTCATCCGATCCACCCACCTGCGTTCGTACAGGACCCGACGACCGTCCGGCGAGAGCTGGGGACCCGCCACATCCTCCCAGTCCAGGTACATGGACACGTCCAGGGTGGAGGGGCGATCCTGGGCCGAAAGGAACCCCGCCGGCCCACCGGCCAGCAGGAGGACCAGGAGACCGGAAAGGGCCGATCCCGGCCGGGGCAGGGGGAATCCATGGGTTGATGCCATTTGTCGCTCCATGCTGCTGCTCGGTTCCGAGCCGTCGGAAGTAGAACGCCCCCCCGACCGCTTCATGGCCGGGGGGGGGTGCACGAAGGCCACCTCTGCCTCCCGCGGATCAGCCGCCGATGTTCGGGTTGCCGATCCGCTCCACGAACGGGAGAGGGTAGCAGGTGGCGTCGCCATAGGCGGCGCCGATGGTGTCCAGTCCATCGGGGTGGATGGAGCCCGGCTCACCCAGGAAGGGGATCTCGTGGTCGGTGCCACGGTACCGGAGCATGTCGTTCAGGCGATGCCCCCCCTCCGCGAAGAGCTCCCGGGCCCGTTCCGCCAGGATGAGCTCGATCATCTCCTCCTGGGAGGCGGGGAGATCGAAGGTGGGGAGCCCGAGATCCGTCCGGCGTTCATTGATGAGGGCCCGAGCGCCCTCCACATCCCCGGTGTGGGCCAGCGCCTCCGCATGCATGAGCCGGACCTCGCGGTAGGTGGCCAGGGGCAGGGCCGTGGAACGGGAGGTGTTCTTCTCGTGGAACCATGAGGTCGTGGTCCCGTTGTGGCCCGCCAGGGTCCCCACCGGGAAGGTGATGACCCGCGGGTCTTCCACCCCGTCCTCGGTGGTGGGCCGGCCCTCGTCATCGATGGTGAGGCCGCGGAAGTGATCGGAGATCGTTCCGTGACGCGACTGGATCCGGCTGTTGAGATAGTTGTAGACGAAGTTGTAGCGCCGGGTGGAGGAGTCGCTCCGGGTCACGAGCCGCTCGAACCCGGGGGTGACGGCGGATGCGTCGGCGATGACCCCCTGGTAGTCGCCCAGGTTGAGCCGGACCCGGGCACGGCCGATCCGCGCCAGGTTCAGGATGGAGTTGTCCCCCGCCTGCTGCGCCAGGGTGATGGCCTCCGTGAACCGGCCCTCCGCCTTCTCCAGCACCTGAGCCGGCGTCATGAGGGGCCCGGGCTCACCCTCCCGCTCGGGGACCGTCATCTCGCAGAAGCCCTCGCCCAGCCCCACCAACGCATAGGCCCCATAGGCCCGGATGGTGGCCAGCTCCCGTTCCAGGTTGGGCACCCCGGCGAAGCTGTCGGACGTGAGGCGGTTGTATACGTCCTCCGCCTGGAAGCGCGCCGTGTGGAGAGGTCCGTAGAAGGAGTACGGGGTACTGCAGGTGGCGGAACTGAAGCGTTCGTCGTTGGCCTCGATCCGGCGCTGGCCCCAATTCCGGAACCAGAGGTTGCCGGACGAGTTCATGTACTCGTCGCCATGGTGCGCCGCTGCGGCCACGTAGTTGGCCCAGGCGCACTCCAGGTCCGACATCACGCTCCGGACCAGGATGGTGGCCAACTCCGGATTCTCCAGATCCTCGCCCAGCACCTGCCCGGGAAGGTCCACGGCCAGGATGTCGTCGAGATCGCAGCCTGCGGTGCCCAGGCCCAGCCCAAGGACGGCGGCCAGCGCAAGGGCCCAGGGGCCGCCGAGGGGGCTCCGGCCCCTCCGCAATTCGGCCATGGGTCTCTCTCCCGCGGTGGGGTTCACGTTCGGCGGATTCGAAGGGACTCGTCCGCCCCGGTCCTTCGGTGCGGCGGCCATCAGAAGGTCACCCGGATGGTGGTGGTGATCCGGCGACCGATGGGCCAGCCCTCCTGATGGAGAGCATTGATCCCTGGCGTGGCTCCCCCGGTCTGCCGGCCTCGCTCCGGATCCATGGAGGGGTGTCCGAACAGTTCCCTGTCCCCCTGCCACAGGATGGCCAGGTTCTCCGCCGCGGCCGTGACGCTCAGACGGGAGGCGCGGACCTGTTCCGCCCAGCTCTGGGGAAGTCGGTACTGCAGGGAGATGGTCCGGAGCTTGGCGAAATCCCCACTCATGATCCCGGGCTGGGGTCGTCCGTCCGCTCCCATGGTGATGTAGGAGAGGAGGATGGGATCAGTGGCCTCTACGGC
>JBJHCB010000028.1:0-13942 GCA_050485805.1 Gemmatimonadota bacterium
GGGCGCTCCTCCGCGAGGGGGCGCTGGTGGTGCTGGCCGGGCGGCCGAACGCCGGGAAATCCTCCCTGTTCAATGCCCTCCTGGGAGAGGAGCGAGCCATCGTCACGGAGGAGGCCGGAACCACCCGCGATGCGGTGGAGGCCACGGTGAGCGTGAAGGGCTTCCCCTTCCGACTGGTGGACACCGCGGGCCTGAGGGAGGCCCCTGGGAAGGTGGAGCGAATGGGGGTGGAGGTGGCGCGGCGGTACCTCCGGCGGGCGCAGCTGGTGCTCTTCTGCCACCCGGTGGACCTGCCCTGGGGAGAGGCGGAGGCGGGGTTCCTGGAGGAGATGGATGGGCGCCCCACGATGCTCGTGCAGACCTGTGTGGATCGGGTGGGGGGACGAGAGGCCGGCCCGGCCGTGCCAGGGTGGGCGGCGGCTCGGGGAGCGGAGGCCCGGTCCGTGTCCGCCCGGACGGGAGAGGGACTCGCCGAGCTCCGGGAGAGCCTGGCGCGACGGGTCTTCGGAGGGTTGCTGGAGGCCGGGGAGGACCAGGTGGTGGTGACCCGGGAGCGGCAGCGGCGCCAACTGGGCCGGGCGGCTGTGGAGGTGGGGGCGTTCGTCGCCGCCGTGGAGGGGGGGGTGCCGGTGGACGTGGCCTCGGGGCATCTCCGGGAGGCGGGAGTGGCGCTGGAGGAGCTGGTGGGGGTCATCGAGCCGGAAGCGGTCCTGGAACGCCTCTTCGCTTCGTTCTGCATCGGGAAGTAGGACGACACACGGGTCACCCGAGGAGGGGGGTACGTCATGGAAGGCCGGGTAGGGCGGGAAGGGGTGCGGGGATGGAGGATCCGAGGGAGGGTGCAGGGGGTGGGGTTCCGCTGGTGGGTCCAGGGCGAAGCGAACCGACTGGGGCTGGATGGCTGGGTGCGGAACCGGAGGGACGGGAGCGTGGAGCTGAGGGCGCGGGGTGCGGAAGCTGCCCTGGATCGGCTGGGAGAACGCCTGGAGGAGGGCCCTCCCGCGGCGCGAGTGGAGGCTGTGGAAGACGTCTCAGGGGAGGGGGGAGGAACGGGCGAGGGGTTCGAGATCCGGGAGACGGTGTGACGCAGATCTTCCCCCCGCATCGATGAGGAGACCATGAGAGAAGAGTGCGACGTGGTGGTGGTGGGGGGGGGACACGCCGGGGTGGAGGCCGCGGCCGCGGCCGCACGCCTGGGCGCGGAGACGGTGCTCCTGACACCGGACCTCGAGCGGTTGGGACAGATGAGCTGCAACCCGGCCATCGGGGGGGTGGCGAAGGGGGTGGTGGTCCGAGAGGTGGACGCGCTGGGGGGGATCATGGGTCGGGCCACCGACGCCACCCGGCTTCACTTCCGGATGCTGAATCGCTCGAAGGGGCCGGCGGTCTGGGGCCCGAGGGCCCAATGCGACCGGAGCGCATATCCGGTGGCGGTGCGGCGGTGTCTCCAGGAACTGGCCTCCCTGTCCCTCTTCCAGGACCTGGTCACGGGATTCGAGCGAACGCCGGCCGGGGGATTCGCGGTGCGGACCCGCTCAGGGGTCGTGTGGGAGGCAGGTGCACTCGTCCTCACCACGGGTACCTTCCTGCGGGGCCGCATCCACATGGGGAGTCGGGACACCATCCCGGCGGGACGGGCGGGAGAGGGACCCTCGGTGGCGCTGGCCGAGGTCCTGGAGTCGAGCGGGCTGAAGGTGGGGCGCTTCAAGACCGGGACCCCCCCCCGGGTGGACGGGCGGAGCGTGGACCTGTCCCGTCTGGAGGCCCAGGACGGGGAGGACGAGGCCTATCGGTTCTCGGCCTGGACCCGGGAACCCGTTCCCGCGCAGCGGCGCTGCTGGGTGACGAGGACCGGGTCGGCGCTCACGGAGATCGTCCGGGCGAACCTGCACCGCAGCGCCCTCTACGGAGGGGCCATCGCCGGGCGGGGTCCGCGCTACTGTCCGTCCATCGAGGACAAGGTGGTGAAGTTCCCCGAGTCCCGGGGCCATCAGGTCTTCCTGGAGCCGGAGGGGTCCGAGTCCTCCGAGTTCTACGTGAATGGGTTGTCCACGTCCCTCCCACCGGAGGTCCAGACCGCTTTCCTCCGGACGCTCCCCGGGTTGGAGGAGGTGAGGATCACCCGGATGGGCTACGCCATCGAGTACGACTACTTCCCTCCCACGCAGCTACGGCACACCCTGGAGTCCCGGCTTCTCCCGGGCCTCTTCCTGGCCGGTCAGGTGAACGGGACCACGGGGTATGAGGAGGCCGCCGGGCAGGGCGTCGTGGCGGGGGCGAACGCGGCCCTGCGGGTCCGCGGCGGGGGTCCCTTCGTTCTGGGGCGGGACCAGGCGTACATCGGGGTGCTCATCGACGACCTGGTGACCCGGGGCGTGGACGAGCCCTATCGGGTCTTCACCTCCCGGGCCGAGTACCGCCTCCTCCTGCGGCAGGACAACGCGGTGGAGCGACTCAGCCCCCTGGCCCGGGAGCAGGGGCTCCTGACGGGGGCGCAGGAGGAGGTCCTGGAGAAGCGGGAGGAGGCCCGGGGCCACCTGGGTCGATGGTTCCGGGAGAAGACGTTCCTTCCCCGGGAGGTGAACTCCGCCCTGGAGGCGATGCCGTCGCCCGGGGTGGACGAGCCGGTCCGAGCCATGGACCTGCTCAGGCGACCGGAGGTCCCCGCAGCGCTCCTCCTGGAGATCGGCGGGGGGGCGGAGGAAGGGCTGAGGGGCGCGGAGCTGGTGCGCGCCCTGGAGGTGGAGGTGAAGTACGAGGGGTATGTGGCGCGGGAGCGAGAGCGGGCTGCGAAGATGCGGAAGCAGGCCGGCGTGGCCCTCCCCGAGGATCTCCCCTACCCGTCCTTCCACACCCTCTCCATGGAGGCCCGGGAGAAGCTGGCCGATGTGCGCCCCGGGGATCTGGCCCAGGCCGCCCGGATCCCGGGCGTGTCGCCGGCCGATCTCCAGAACCTCCTCCTGGAGCTCCGACGCTGGAGGCGGGTTCAGGCTGCGGGTGCGCCGGCGGAGGAGAGGGGCCGCTGAGGCCACACGAGCCCCGGACCCGGGACGTGAAGAACCCGGGGCCGAAGGGATCAGAGTTCGACGCCGCCTGTTCCACGACTCCCCGGGCGCCGCTGTCTCATTCCCACTTCGAACCCCGGGCCATCCTTCACGACCCGGCAGTTGGCCCACCTCCCGCACCGCTCTCGGGCGGAGGGGGGTCGAACCGACTTCCTGCCGTCATCCCATCAAGACCTCATCCCCGACTCAACGGGTGAGGGACGCCGGGATGAGGACCGCATCAATGACGTGGATCACGCCATTGGAGGCGGTGACATCCGCGGCGACGACCTGGGCGTTCTCCACCGAGACCGTCTCGCCGGACACGGCGATGCGAAGGTCGGAGCCCTCGGCCGAGGTAGCGGTGTCGAGGGTGACGACCTGGTCCGAGGTCACCCGACCGGGCACCACGTGGTACAGGAGTACGGCCCGAAGCGCCTCAGGATCGGCCAGGAGCGACTCCACGGTGCCTTCGGGAAGTCGATCGAAGGCCTCATCGGTGGGGGCGAAGAGGGTGAACGGACCCTCGCTCCGCAGGGTCTCCACGAGCCCGGCGGCTTCAGCTGCAGCCAGAAGGGTGTTGAAGGAGCCCGCCTCCGCGGCGACCTCCACGATGTCGGGGTCGGAGTGGGTGGCATGATCCTGGGCGCCCAGGGGAAGGGCGAGGGCCAGGAGAGCCATGGGAACCAGGGAACGGAAGTGCACGGACATTGGAGAAGCCTCCAGGGCTGATTGGACCTTGATTTCCCTGCCGAAGCAGATGTACAGCGAACGTACAGAGGCTGTCCATGCGCTGTCAAGGGCCAGCCTCCGGAAAGCTGGACGGCGGCTTGACGGAGGCCCGGAAAACCTATACGTTCGACGCATGGATACCCGTGACCCGACCCTTCCCCAATATCCCATTCGCGTAGTGGTCCGGCGGACGGGATTGAATGCGTCGGTCCTGCGGGCCTGGGAGCGCCGCTACGGGGCTGTGGACCCCGGACGCTCGGACGGAGGGCAGCGCCTCTACTCGGAAGAGGACATCCGCAAGCTCTCCCTCCTCCGCGAGGTGGTGGATGCCGGGCACAGCATCGGGCAGGTCGCGGCTCTTCCCCTCGAGGAGCTCCGGCGGCTTGCCCAGAAGGAGCTGGCGGGAGCGGTCCCATCCGCGGGCACCAACGGAAAGGGCACGCCGCCTCCGGTGGGTGCGGGCGGCGGGGCGGCGCGATTCCTGGAGGGGTGCATGGCCGCCGTCCACCAGATGGAGACCCGAGGCCTGGAGCTGCATCTGAATCGGGCGGCCATGGCCCTGACTCCGGCGGAGCTGGTGGACGACGTGGTGGTTCCCCTCCTCAACCGGATCGGGCTCCTTTGGGAGGTGGGGGAGGTGAGCCCCGCCTCGGAGCATGTCGCCACGGCCGTCGTCCGTCGGTTCCTGGATTTCCTCCTGGACACCCTGGGGCCGGCAGGTGACGGCCCGGTGATGGTGGTGGGCACGCCAGCCGGCCACCGGCATGAGTTCGGAGCCCTCCTGGCCGCCGTGGTGGGGGCCGCCGAGGGGTGGGATGTCCTCCTCCTGGGCCCGGACCTGCCCGCAGGGGAGATCGCTGAGGCCGCTCGGAGGAAGGGAGGCGTGCTGGTGGCGCTCTCCGCCATCCACCCGGTGGAGGATCCCGCCCTTCCGGAGGAGCTCGCAGTCCTCCGGGAGCAACTCCCCGCGGATGTGGAGATCCTGGTGGGAGGGCCGGCGGCGGCCTTCCATGCGGCGACCCTCGAGGCGATGGATGTGCAGTACCTTGCGGACCTCGAGGCGTTGCGGGTGCATGCGCGGAACGCACTTCTCGCCGGTCGGATCTGACCGTCGCGCCAGCGCTTCCATGCCGGGCCGGATGTTCCACGTGGAACACTCCATGTGGAGCCGGTCCACATCGGGGATGACGGCCCCTGGACGGTGGCGGGCGTCTCGGCCTGTGTGGCCGTCCCCTGATCTCTCCCCTCCCTCCGGCCGCTTGGGGTGGCTGGACGGCAACTCCGGCGCGACCGGGCACCCCCCCATCCCCCGGTGGCCCACATCGCGGCCGGAGGGAGACCGCGCTCCCTTTTCCTCGGCGCGGCGAACACCGGTCGTCCCCCGCGAGGGGTTCGTCCCGCCTGCCCTGCTTGAGGGTGGGTTCCCTCTCGGCCACCGGCCCGGGGGACATCGGGGGCGTGGGCCGCCTGTTCCACGTGGAACACACCGGATGGGTTGGTGGCGCCGAGGCCTCGCCCTATATTCCCAGCCCGTCGCCGGCTCCGGCCCTCCCTCGGCATCTCCGGAAGGATCCGCACGTCCATGGCTCGCGTCATCGCCATTGCCAACCAGAAGGGAGGTGTGGGCAAGACCACCACCGCCATCAATCTGGGCGCCTCCCTCGCACTGGCCGAGCGCCGGACGCTCATCATCGACATCGATCCCCAGGGCAACGCCTCGTCGGGGCTGGGCGTGGAGAAGGGGGAGGGGGTGGCGACGATCTACGACGTGCTGGTGGAGGGACAAGCGGCCGCCCGGAGTATCCAGGAGCGGATCCATTTCCCCACGCTGGATGTGGTCCCCTCCAACCGGGATCTGGTGGGGGCGGAGATCGAGCTCGTGGATCGAGAGGGCAGGGAGGGGCTCCTGCGCCGTGCTCTCTCAGAACTGCGACCCAGGTACGACTTCATTCTGGTGGACTGCCCCCCCTCCCTGGGACTCCTCACCCTGAACACCCTCACCGCCGCGGACTCCGTCCTCATTCCCATCCAGTGCGAGTTCTACGCCCTGGAGGGCCTGAGCCAGCTTCTCAGTACCATCCGCCTGGTACAACGGGGTCTGAACCCGGAGCTGGAGATCGAGGGGGTCCTCCTCACGATGTACGACCGGCGCCTGAATCTGTCCCGTCAGGTGGCGGACGAGGCCCGCGAGTACTTCGGTACGCGGGTATTCGACTCGGCCATTCCCCGGAACGTACGCTTGGCCGAGGCACCCTCCTTCGGCCTGCCCATCGCCACCTACGACGTCCTCTCCGCAGGCGCGCAGGCGTATCTCTCCCTGGCCGAGGAGCTGCTGCGCCGATCCGCTGAGTCCGGCGACCCCTCCACGGTCGGCGATCTCCAGGGTACCCCATGAACCGGCCTGGACGGCAGCGGCTGGGGAGGGGCCTGGGGGCTCTCCTGGGCGACGACTACCTGAGCGCGTCCGGGGACCGGCACGACGTCCGGATGCTCCCCCCGGGCCGGATCTCCCCGAACCCCTTCCAGCCCCGCAGGGAGTTTGCGCCAGAGGAGCTGGCCGACCTGGAGCGCTCCATCCGGGAGAACGGGCTCCTCCAACCGGTGGTGGTCCGACCCCAGCCCGGGTCCGGAGGAGATCGGTTCGAGTTGGTGGCCGGAGAGCGGCGGCTCCGATGCGTCTCCGCGCTGAAGTGGGAGACCCTGCCCGCCGTGGTGCGGGAGGTGGACGATCGGACCCTCCTGGTCCTGGCGCTGGTGGAGAACATCCAGCGCGAGGGCCTGAACCCCCTGGAAGAAGCGGAGGGGTACCAGGTCCTCCTGGACGAGTTCGCCCTTACCCAGGGGGAGGTTGCGGAAGCGGTGGGGAAGAGCCGTTCCTCCGTGGCCAACACCCTGCGGCTCCTCCGCTTGCCTCCATCCGTCCGGCGGCTGCTGGAGTCGGGGGAGCTCTCCATGGGGCATTGCAGGGCCCTCCTGGGGATAGAGGACCCGGTGCGCCTGGCCGAGCTGGGACGCCGGGCGGCCGCGGAGGGATGGTCCGTCCGGGAGGTGGAGCAGCGGGTGCGACGCGGCGGGGATGCCACCGGGCCGGTCCCGGAAGGCGCCCCGGACCCCTGCGATCCGGGATCCACCCGGGTGCGCGACCCCGCCCTCGGCGCCCTGGAAGAAGAGCTCCGTCGCACCCTGGGCACCCGGGTCCAACTCCGAACCGACGGACGGGCGGGGAAGGGGACCATCCAGATCCCCTTCAGCTCGTCGGAGGATCTGGAGCGGGTATTCGCCCTCATCACGGGCCGAGAGGCCACCGACGTGGTAAGCTGATCGGCCATGTCCCCCGGCGATTCCCCTGAAGAGGAGCCCACCCTCACCATCATGGCCGTCCCCCATGGAGGGAGGGACACCCGCACCCTCCGCCTCACCTACCGCCACCTGCGGCGGATCCTCATGGCCGTGGCGGGCTTCCTCCTCCTCCTTGCCCTCATGGCAGGCTCGTGGTGGTACCTGGCAGCCCGGGCGTGGGAGGCGTCGGCCCTGGAGGCCCGCCTGGTGCGTGCCGAGGCCGACCTCGGACGAGTGGAGGCCCTGGCTCAGGCGCTGGTGGAGGTGGAGGCCGCCTACGAAGGTCTTCGGTCTCTGTTCGGGGCCGATTCCCTCCGGGCGGCGGGAGAGGTCTGGCTTCCGCCGGCCACGGGGCGCGCCCCTGCGGCGCAACCCACCCCCGCCGGAGCGGCGCCATCCGCCTGGCCCCTGACCCAGCGGGGATTCCTGACTCAGCCCCTCATCGACGGCGAGGGAGTGGGCCCGGACCACCCCGGCATCGATATCGCCGTCCCCTCCGGCAGCTATGTCCTGGCGGCCGGGGACGGCATCGTCGTGGAGGTGGGCGAAGATCCGGTGTACGGCCTGCATCTGGTGCTGGACCATGGGGGCGGGTATCGTACCCTCTACGCCCACACCTCCCTGGCCACGGTTCGGCCGGGGGACCGGGTGGTGCGGGGCGAGGTGGTGGCCCTGAGTGGCTCCAGTGGTCGTTCCACGGCCCCCCACCTCCACTTCGAGGTGCTCAGGGACGGGGAGCCCGTAGACCCCCTATCGCTGGTGGAGCGGCCCTGATCCACCGGAACGGCGGGACGCCGCCCTCCACCCCGGCCCCCCACCCTGTTTCCCAGATCTGAGAGTCCCCCTCGTATGGCCCGCCTCCGAGACCGCACCGAGCCCGCAAGCGGCCCCGTCATCTCCATCATCGGCCCCGGGATGAAGGTGAAGGGGGACTGCTTCACCGAGGGGACCCTCCGCATCGAAGGCGAAGTGGTGGGCACCGTGCACGCCGGGAAGGCCGTGGTGGTGGGGAAGGATGGCGCCGTGCTGGGCGATGTGGTCACCCAGGACGCGGTGGTGGCGGGCCGGGTGACGGGCACCCTCCGGGCGGCCTCCCGACTGGAGGTCCAGACCACGGCCCGGATCGAGGGCGAGGTCCACACCCGCCGGCTCCAGCTGGAGGACGGGGCGACCCTCAACGGCTCCGTCCAGATGGGGGAGGTGGAACTTCCGCCCATGGGGCCCGGGTCCGAGCTGGCCCTGCATCCGGGGTCCCTGGTGGCCGCCGAGGTCCGGTGAGGCTCCGGCGGCCCCGGTTGTCCACACCTGTGGAGAAGCCTCCACCTCCTTTCCTCAGAACACCTTACACGACAGGTCCCGGTCTTTCCCCCATCTTCTCCACAGTCGCGTCCCCTCCACCTCTCCACCTCCGAGGGGACCCATGAGCGGTTTCCCGCCGGCAGGACCCAGCGTGGATACCAAAACAGTATTTGGTTTCTTGGATGACCTCCTGGCGGTTCCGGGTGCCCCGGACTACCCGGGGGCCTGGAACGGCGTGCAGGTGGACTGCACGGGCCCCATCACCCGCGTGGCGGTGGCGGTGGACGCCTCCCTTGCCACCATCGAGGGCGCAGCGGAAGGGGGAGCCAACCTCCTGGTGGTCCACCACGGCCTCTTCTGGAACCCCGATCCCCGGCTGGTGGGACCCGCATACGGGAAGGTCCGGCGGCTCCTGGAGGCCGACCTGGGACTCTACGCCGCCCATCTTCCCCTGGACGCCCATCCGGAGGTGGGGAACGCGGCCGTGCTGGCGGAAGCCGTGGGGCTGGAGGTGGAGGGACCCTTCGGCGAGGTGAAGGGCATTCCCATCGGCTGCTGGGGGACCGTGGAGACCGACCGGGATGCCTTCGTGGCCGGCGTCGGGGCAACGGTGGAGGGACCCGTTCGCCTGATCCCGGGGGGGCCCGACCGGGTCCGGAAGGTCGCCGTGGTCACCGGTGCCGGGGGCAGCTTCATCCGCGATGCCGCTGGAGCCGGCCTGGACACCCTCCTCACCGGGGAAGGGGCCCACCAGACCTTCTCCGAGGCCATGGAATACGGCGTGAACGTCCTGTACGCGGGACACTACGCCACCGAGACCTGGGGCGTGCGCGCCGTGGGAAGGCGCCTGGAGGAAGCCTTCGGTCTGCCCTGGGACTTCATCCACGTACCCTCGGGGCTCTGACCCGCAGAGCACCGTCCCCCCCGAGCCGCGGCGGATGGCTGGGGGACGGCGGGAGGAGGCCTCCCCGGGAGGACGTCCCGACTGGGGGAGGAGCCTTCAGGGGAGGAGCCTAGAAGAGACCGTCCAGGTAGGCGTGGAGGCGCCATGAGCCTCCGGCGTCCACCCGCCGACCGGCCTCCAGGCGGACCAGCCCGTCCAGAATGGACACCCCCGCGCCGAGGGCCGTCTCCACGCGAACCGTCGAAGCCCCGTCGAGGGGGTCCATCCCGAGGAGATCGACGAATCCCACCACCCTGGCCCCGGGGAATCCCCGCCCCACCTCTCCCCGGGCGAGCCAGAAGCTCCGGCCGGCCCGCTCCCCGACGCGCGCCCCCCGGTAGGCCTCGGGACCTCCGGGGAAGAAGCGTCGTTGCAGGGGGAGCGCCGAGCTCCCCCATCCGCCGCCCACCTCGAAGGCAGTGGCCCAGCGGGGCCCCATGGGGATCAGAAGGGCGGCACTCCCCCGGAGCCGCAGATAGTCCCTCTCCCCGGCGGCGGCCTCCAGGGCCCCGCGCCCCAGCACCCTGGGGCGTAGCGGGTCCAGTCCCGACTGCCAGCGCTGTTCCAGGGCCGCCCCGAAGTAGCTTCCCCCGTCCACCCCGGGGGGCTCCTGGCGCGGGCGGTCGGAGAAGAGGCCATGGAGGTGGAAGTCGGTGCCGAGCTCCGCCGCCTCGTGCCGCTCTCCGAAGAACCGCACCAGCCGCACGCCCCGGGCACTCCGGGTCTCCCATCGCGCCTCGGCGCCCAGGGCGCGGTGGTAGGGAACCGGGCCCTCCCCCAGAACCAGGTTCCCCAGCGACGGACCGAGTCCGTGGGCGTCGAGCCAGTCGGACGAGCCCACCAGCCGACGGTAGGCCCCGAACGCGGTCTCTCCGGATCGGCCCGGCAGGTGGAGATGGAGCTCTCCGGTGGGGAGCAGGTCCGCCGAGGCGGTACGTATCTGGGCCCGGATCTCGCGGCCTCCCGGGACGGGTGCCCTGCCCCCCACCCCCGAGGCCAACCCCTCCACCCGATTGAAGCGGGTGAGCCCCTCCTGCGCGCCCCAGTAGAGTTGCGGTCGGAATCCAGGGACGGGAGGCCGGAGTCCTCGCACCACACCCTCCCACTCCCTCCGCTCCTCCTCCGAGAATGCGGCCGCCCCCCGCCCCCGCACCTCGGACAAACCGGGGCCGGAGCCGAGAACCTCCGCGGGAGGAACCACCACCAGCACCGGCCGGGTCCGGGGCGAGTCCTCCGCCTGCGTCCCCTCCGGAGCCTCGTCCGGGTCCGGCTCCTCGCCGGCCGGGGGAGGATCCTGCTCCGGGGTGCCCTCCTCGGCATCCGGGACGTCCTCCTCACCCTCCTCGGGATCGGGCCGGGAGGGATCCCGAAGCGTCCACCCCTCCGGGAGGGGGTCGGGAATCAGGTCGGGAGGGAAGGGCTCGTTGACCCGGACCTCGGCCAGGGTCCACTCCACGGTCAGGGGGAATCGCGCCAGACGGCCCACCTGACCCTCTCCCTCGAAGGCGAAGCGCCGTGGGATCCACCATCGGAGGTCCTGCAGGGAGTGGTCCATGGACACCAGCCGGATCTCGGCGCGGATGGGCCGGAGCCACCGGGGCACCCCGCCGGCCTGTTGCGGCTGATCCAGCTCCAGGTCGAAGGGGCGGGCGGGCCGGTACACGGCCCGGGCCAGCGCCCCGGTCACGGGGTCGAACCAGAGGGACGCGGAAAGGAGCCGGAATTCGGCTCTCCTGGGCTCCACACGGACCTCCACCAGGACCAGCTCCTCCGACATCTCGGGGAGTCGGACCCGGAGCGTGTCTCCCGAGCGATATCGGTAGTGGGCACCCGCCGTGTCGGCCAGGGGGTGGAGGGCCCACTCCCCCCCACCGAAGACCAGGCGGTCCGATCCCGGCTCGAAGAGCAGGGGCGGGGGTGTGCTGCCGCGGGTCAGGTCCCGGGCCAGGTCCCGGGCCAGCCCCGGGGAGTCGTCGGAGGACAGCCCCACGACGGGCACTTCCCTCCGGGCCCCCTCCCAGCGCATCACGTGGGGTCCGTCCTCTTGCCAGCGGAGGCGCCCGCTCCGCTCCTGCTGGAAGATGGCTCGTTCCCGACGGAAGCGACCTCCGTCCAGCCCCACGTAGACCCGCTCCCAGAGGCGTCCGTCGAAGCTCTCCAGCCCCGCCTCCGCCCGTCCCCGGGCAGCCCGGGCCGCTTCCACCAGGGCACGGGCCCCGGGGTCCCCGAAGGTGTCCGACGCCAGGGGCGGCGGGGCCGGGGAGCCATGGGGCCCGAAGGCGAGGCTGACCAGGAGAAGGGCGAGTCCGGGCAAGGGTCGGTGCGGGCGTCGGAAGAAGAGGGGACATCGCGGTCAGGGGCGCGCACATCCTCCCCACGGACAGCCCTACGTAGAGCGAAGTGACGCGGTGTCAGCCTCCCGCTATTATACCTCCTCCCCCCTTCCTGCGTCCCCCGGCCCGCGGAATGCCATGCACTGTACCCAGTGCGGTGTCGAAGGCGACGGACGATTCTGTTCCGCCTGCGGCGCCTCCCTCGTCGAGATCCCCTGCCCGTCCTGCGACGCCGACCTGCCCCGGGGCTCCCGCTTCTGCACCGAGTGCGGCTCCTCCCTGAAGAGTAAGCCCAGGACGGAGTCCGCGGCGGGCACCACCCGAGGCAACGCCCCGGTGGCCTGGGCGGTGGCGGGGATCCTCCTCGTCGGGCTTCTGGCCGTGGCGGCCTTTCCCATCTTCTCCCCCGGGAACGGGGGCTCGACCCCCGGAGGCGCTCCCATGGGGAGCCTGGGACCCGCCCCCAACGTGGATCTCTCCGCCATGACCCCGCGGGAGGCCGCCGACCGGCTCTACACCCGCATCGCCGTGGCCCTGAGCAACCGGGACACCACGGAGGTCATGAACTTCCTGCCCATGGCCATCGACGCCTACGAGATCGCCCGTCCCCTGGACACGGACGGCCTGTTCCACCTGGCGCTCCTGCAACGCGTCGGCCTGGATTTCGAGGCCTCCCTGGCCACGGCCCTGGAAGGGCTGGAGATGGATCCGGACCACCTCCTGCACCTCTCCGCGGCGGCCGAGGCCTCCAAGGAGCTGGGCCGGACGGAGGAGGCCGCCGGCTTCTACCGGCGCCTCCTGGAGGTGTGGGAGGTGGAGTCGCAGCGGGACCTGGAGGACTACGTGGAGCATGCCCCCCTCCTCCCCGTGATCCGCGAGGAGGCACAGGAATTCCTGGAGGGGCGATGAAGGACGAGCGCCCTCCCAGGGAAGCGCCGGAACCCCACCCCGTGATCCCCCGGGACCCGGGGAGCCGGACGGAGGACGAGCGCTTTCTGCAGAGCGACCTGCAGGAGGTGGATCGCCCGTCCGCCATGGCCGAGGACTCCTGGCGGGTGTTCCGCATCATGGGGGAGTTCGTGGAGGGCTTCCAGACCCTCTCGCGCCTCGGTCCCGCCATCTCCGTGTTCGGCTCCGCCCGGGTCCTCCCCTCCGAGCCCATCTACGAGGCCTGTCGTGAGACGGCCGAGCTCCTGGGACGGGAGGGATTTGCCGTCATCACCGGGGGCGGACCGGGCATCATGGAGGCGGCCAACCGGGGGGCGCGGGACGCCGGCGCCCCGTCCATCGGGTGCAACATCGAGCTCCCCTTCGAGCAGGGAATGAACCCCTACGTGGATGTGGGGATCGACTTCCGGTACTTCTTCGTGCGGAAGACCATGTTCGTGAAGTACGCCCAGGGGTTCGTCATCTTCCCCGGGGGGTACGGGACCATGGACGAGCTGTTCGAGGCCCTCACTCTCATCCAGACGGGAAAGGTCCACGACTTCCCGGTGGTCCTCTTCGGAAGCGACTACTGGAGGGGGCTCCTGGACTGGCTCCGGGGCACCATGAAGGCCACCGGCAAGATCTCTCCCGGCGACGTGGGGATGATGCTGGTCACCGACGAACCCACGGAGGTGGTGCGCCACCTCCGGGAGCGGGTCCCGCAGCACCCCTCGCGCCATCGCTCCTGAGGGCTCCCTCCTTCCCCCGGGTCCGGTTGCTTCGTGTGGCGCCCCTGTGCTATGATCCGGCCCGAACTGTGCTCACCGACCGCCGGACCATTCCGCAGGTGGACGGAGTGCCGGGCCTCGCGCTCCCCGCGCCACAGCGAGGGCGCCTTTTTTTTGCGGCCCGATCTCCGTTTTCGGCCCCCCGGGCCGTCCGCCACTGCCGGGAGGGTTCCTTCGTCATCGCACCGTCGCTCCTCCGGGGAGGCGGTGGGAGGAGATAGACCGTGGCCGAGACCGTGACCCGTGTCCCCGGGGGATACCACCCCGGAGAGAAGGACACCGGGGTCGTCAAGCCCAAGGGCACCGCCAGGATCCGGGCCCACGAGGGCCTCGTCACCGTCCCCATCCGGGACCGGAAGCCCGAGTGGCTCAAGGTCCGTTCCCCAGGGGGACGGAACTACCTGCGCCTGAAGGAGCTCATGCGGAGCCAGGCGCTCCATACGGTGTGCGAAGAGGCGAGCTGCCCCAACATCGGCGAGTGCTGGGAGGCCGGCACGGCCACCTTCATGATCCTGGGGGACGTCTGCACCCGGGCGT
>JBJHCB010000029.1:0-13701 GCA_050485805.1 Gemmatimonadota bacterium
CCTCGTTGGTCTTCAGGTACTGCCCCGTGATGTTCAGCCCCCGCTCCGCCATGGTGCGGTTGATCCGGGCCAGGATGCCCGGCTCGTTCCGGTGGACGTGGACCAGGCGATGGGATTCCTTGAACTCGGGAAGCTGGAGGTTCGGGAAGTTCACCGAGAGGGTGGTGGTCCCCTTCTCCAGGAAGTCCAGGAGCTTGTCCGGCACGAAGCCGCCGATGTTCTCCTGGGCCTCCTGTGTGCTCCCCCCGATATGGGGGGTCAGGATCACATTGGGAAGACCCCGGAGGGGCGAATCGAAGGTGGCCCCGTCCTCCTTGGGCTCCACCGGGAAGACATCCACCGCCGCCCCCTTCAGGTGGCCCGACTCCAGCACGTCCCGGAGCGCCTCCAGGTCCACCACGAAGCCCCGGGCCAGGTTGATGAAGACGGCGCCGGGCTTCATCCGGGCCAGTTCCCGGGCTCCGATGAGCCCCTCGTTCTCCGGGCTCCCGTCCACGTGGACGGTGACCACGTCAGAGCTTTCCAGCAACTCGTCCAGGGATCGGTACGCCCGGGCGTTCCCCAGGGCCAGCTTTTCCGAGACGTCGTAGTAGCGCACCTCCATTCCCAGCCCCTCCGCCAGCACGGAGAGCTGGGCCCCGATGTTCCCGTACCCCACGATCCCCAGCCGCTTCCCCCTGAGCTCCCGGGCCCCCGGACTGCTCTTCTCCCAGATCCCCTGATGCAGGAGGACGTTCTTCCGGGCGATGTCCCGGATCAGGACGATCATCGTGCCCAACGCCATCTCCACCACGCTCCGGGTGTTGGCGAAGGGGGCGTTGAAGACGGCGATCCCCCGCTCGGAACAGGCCTCCAGGTCGATCTGGTTCGTCCCGATGCAGAAGGCCCCCACCGCCGCCAGCCCCGACGTGCCCTCGATGACCCGGCGGGGGAGCTGGGTCTTGGACCGGATCCCCAGGACGGTCACCCCCTGGAGGCGCACCATGAGCTCCTCTTCGGACAGGCTTCCGTCCACCTCGTCCACGTGGTAGCCCGCCCGCCGGAAGCGGTCGGCGGCGGAGGGATGGATCCGCTCCAGGAGCAGGATGCGTGCGGATGGATCGGGGGATCGCTGGACCGGGATCACGGGAACGCCTGTGGGTTGGCTGGAAAGGGAGGAGGGAATCGCTCCCCGCCGGCGGCGGGGGGAGCGGGGATCGGCAGGGTCACGGAGCGTCCCCGAGGAGCTCCAGGAGCTCGTCCATGGAGCCGACCACATGGTCGGCCCGGGCCACCACGCCGGGGCGGGCCCGGTTCTCCACGAAGGCCACGAAACGCGCCGCGAAGCCCATCTCCCGGAGCTCCAGGTCGGTGGCCCCGTCCCCCACGATCCAGGTGGAGGCGGCAGGCAGCCGCAGCTCGCGCACCGCCAGCGGCTTGCCTCCCCGGGCCAGGGCCGTCTCCGGATCCAGACCCAGCACCCTGCCGTCCCGGGCAAAGCGGAAGCGGTGGGCGTGGACCCGGGAGGGGGGGATCCCCAGGGCCCCTGCGGTGGGCTCGATGAGCTCCCGGAACCCCCCGGAGAGGATGTGGATCCCTCCCTCTTCGGCCCATCCCCGGAAGACGGCCCGGTGGCTGAGCACGGAAGGGGTGATCCGGTCCGTGAGCTCGGCGCCCACCGCCTCCACCAGCCGTCGGTCGGCGGAGAGAAGGGCCAGACGCCTCCGAAGGGACTCGTCGAAGTCCAGCTCCCCCGCCATGCCCATGTCGGTGATCTCCCGGAAGGCGCGGGTGCGGGCCTCCCGATCCGGTCCCCCCGCCAGCGACCGCTCGAACAGGAGGTCCAGCCCTTCGTCCTGTACGAGGGTGGAGTCGAAATCGAAGAGGAGCGCAGGCATGACGTGTCTCGACCGGTTCCCGGGAACGGACCTCCGGAGCTGCTTCCGTGGCAAGCCTGTACCTAAACAGCTTCGGCGACCCGGGTCCACCCCGCGGCCCAGCAGTCACCCTTCCGCCACCGCTCCCTCCCAAGGGACCCCACGGGGTCGCCCCCGGTACCGGGGAGCATGGCGGATGGCACCTTCCCCTCCTCGGAACCGTCCCGACCCCGGGCGGACTGGCTGGTCGTCCTGGTGGATCTCCCCCCCCGGGGCGCCGAGCACCTGTCGGTGGAGGCGCTCCGGAGAGCCGGCGCCCGTTCGGTTTCCCGGGAGGGCGAGCGGGCCGTGGCGTACTTCCGGGGGGCCCGGGATCCCTCGTCCCAGCTCCGCCGGGTCGAGGCGGCGCTGAGCCTCGCCCTCCCCGGCCACTCCCCGGCCCTCTCCTGGCGATGGGAGCCCTGGGAACGCTGGGCAGAGCGGTGGCGTTCCGCCCATCCCCCACGGGACGTGGGACGGCGCTTCCGCATCCTTCCCGCAGGGAGCTCCGGGTCGCCGGGGGCGGGATCCTCCGGCACGGCGGCCCCACCGGCCCGCATCCCCATCCTCCTGGAGCCGGGGGTGGGCTTCGGGACCGGAGAACACCCCACCACCCGGAGCTCGCTCCGGCTCCTGGAGGACCGGATCCGGGCGGGGGACGCGGTGGCGGACGTGGGAGCAGGCTCGGGGGTCCTGGCCCTGGCCGCGGCGCTGTTGGGGGCGGAACGGGTGGAAGCCTTCGAGATCGACCCTCAGGCCGCACGGGGAGCCCGTTCCAGCGTCGCGGCGAACGGGGCGGAGGACCGGATCCGGGTTCGGATCCACGCTGTACGGGGGGACCGGGCCCTTCCCGGGGCCCCGTTCTCCGGCGTGATGGCGAACCTGGAGGGGCCCCTCCTCTTCCCCCTCCTCCCTGCCCTGCGTGGAGCCCTGGCGCCAGCGGGGTGGCTCCTGGTGTCCGGCCTGTTGCATCATGAGCGGGACGCGCTTCTGCGGGCCCCCGCGTGCCAGGGGCTCGAGGTGGAGGGGGAGGAGGTCGAGGAGGGGTGGTGGAGCGGTCTCCTGGTGTCCCCGGGCCCCGCATCCCATCCTTCCCCGGACCAAGCTCCCCGTCCCCCGGGCCGGAACGGGAGGTGACGGCCCGGGGTTAACGGGGAGAGGAAGTGGCGGGGAACGGGTCGTGCGGCCGTCTCCCCTTGGACCCTCGGCCCACCCGTCGTCCCCGGCCCTTCCGGCCGGAGGCCGCGCTGCCGGCTCCCACGCCCCCATCGCCGCTCCGTGGACGCATGACCGACGACGAGTCCAGAGAACTCCCCCAGATCCCGGAGCTCGAGGGAGACTACGAGCTCATCCGGGAGCTGGGGCGGGGGGGTACGGCGGTGGTGTACCTGGCCCGGGAACGGGACGTGGAGCGCTACGTCGCCATCAAGCTCATGCATCCCGGATACGTCCAGGACGAGGAGGCCGTGGCCCGGCTGATGCGCGAGGCCCGGACGGTGGCCCGCCTGCAACACCCCAACATCGTCATGCTCCTCGGGGTCCGCCGGCTGGGGGATCGGGGGTACGCCCTCATCCTCCAGTACGTGCCGGGGACCACGGTCAAGGAGCGGATCCGCCAGGAGGGCCCCCTCCGCATTCCCCTGGCAGAACGGATCCTCATCGATCTGGGGAGCGCCCTCCAGTACGCCCATCGCCATCGCATCGTCCACCGGGACATCAAGCCCGAGAACGTCTTCCTCGACTCGGACACCGGCGTATCCCGCCTGGCCGACTTCGGGATCGCCCGGTTCTGGGACACTGATTCGGGTCTCACCCTCCCGGGCACCGCCATCGGCACCCCCACCTACATGTCCCCCGAGCAGGTGGACGGGCGGGACCTGGATGGACGGAGCGACCTCTACAGCGTCGGCCTGGTGGCCTGGGAAATGCTGACCGGGCAAGCGCCCTGGGCCGGTGAGACGATGTACAAGATCGTCTACAAGCAGAAGCACGAGGAGCTTCCCTCGCTGGAGGAGCTTCGGCCTGAGGTCCCCCACTACATCCGGGCGGCCATCGAGAAGGCCCTGAAGAAGAACCCCAACGACCGCTGGCGGGATGCGGGGGAGTTCCTGGCGGCGCTCCAGAACCCCTATGCCCACCTGGCCCGACCCACTCCCGGGAGGGAACGGACGGAGCCGGGCCCCTCCCCCCTCCAGCCGCCTCCGCAGGAGGCCCTTCCCGACGCCCCCACCATCCTCTTCAACCGGGAGGAGGTGCTCCGCGCCGCCGAAGGGGCCGGAGCGGAGGAGACGGGGGGCCCGGACCAGCCCCCTCCACCCACGCCGGCGCCGGCGCCGCCCCAGGCCTCGGGCCCCGGCCAGTTTCCTCCCCCCTCGTGGCTCCGGGCCGTGGAGGAGGGGGCAGTGGATCGTTCCGGGCCCCTCCCCCTCCGTCGGACCGGCCCGTCCGTGGGAGGAGGGAGTGTCCCGACCTGGCGTCCTTCCGGGGAAACCGCTGGCGGGGAAACCGCCGGCGGGGCCCGCCCCCCCCGGGGGCTGTGGGCCCGGCTGGGTCGGAGAGGGCTCCTGGCCGCCGCCCTGGTTCTCCTCCTTGCCCTGGCCGGGGCCGGCAGCCTCTACCTGTGGGGCGGAGGGGAGGGAGCGGGAGCGTCGAATGAGACTGCACCCCCACCCTCCACCGGCGACCCTGCTCTCGTGCAGGAAGGCGAGGCGGAGGGGGATCTGGACGACCCGTCCGGAGGGGACCCCTCCTCCGGCCCCGGGGAGGAACCGCAGGACCCGGCAGAGCCCCCGCCACCCCCGAGCGAGGTCGGGGGTGCGACGACCCCCGCCGTCCCTTCGGCGGTGGTGGATCTGGCGGAGGGTCCCCGGGGAGGGGTGGCCGGGGAGCCACTTCCCGAACGGGTCATCGTCCGGGTGGTGGACGACGAGGGCAACGGCGTGGGCGCCGTCGACGTGGTCTGGGAGGTGCTGAGCGGGGGAGGCTCTCTCGAGCGGGTCGCCGGTCGCACCGGACCCGGCGGCACCGCGTCCAACGCCTGGACGTTGGGTGAGGACCCCGGCCGCCAGGCCCTCCGGGTCCACATTCCCGCCCGGGAAGAGGTGGCGGGAATCGTCACCGCCCAGGCCCTGCCCCCCCCTGGGTGACCCCCTCCCCTCCGGGTCGGAGGGTCGGGGAAGCCGGGCTCAGACCCGCTTCACGTTCTCGGCGGCGGGGCCCTTGGGACCCTGGACCACGTCGAATTCCACCCGGTCCCCCTCGTTCAGGGACTTGAATCCCTCCCCCGTGATGGCCGAGTGGTGGACGAAACAGTCCTTGCTGCCGTCCTCGGGGGTGATGAAGCCGAAACCCTTGTCGTCATTGAACCACTTCACGATGCCGGTGGTGCGCATGTGGGGCCGTTCCCTCCTGCTCTGGCTCGCCCGGGGTCCGGGATCTCCGGCCCCCCCGATCTCGCCTGTGGAGTCTGCAAGGGCCCACCGTCCGGTTTCGGCGGACCTCGTGTCAGAATCGACCCCGGAGAGAGGTTCCGCAAGAGCCCTCCCGGGGCTTGACCGGGGGCTCCCCGCGCGCCGTCGGCCCCGGCTTCCCCTCTCCCGTTCCCGACACCCCCACCCGCACCCCTCCCCATCATGACCCGAGCCCTCTTCCACGACGTCGAACTGAACGGACATCGCTTCCGGCGCATCAACCTGGACCACCCCGAGGTGGAAGCCCGGATCATCCGGGAAATGGACCGGGGAATGGCGGTCTACTACGACCGCCACTGGCCCTTCACCCGGCGTGTGTCGGAGTACCTGCTCCGGAATCCCCGGACGGTGGAAGGCCGGCGGGTGCTGGTGGTGGGCGCCGGAGTGGGGCTCGAGGCGGTGGTGGCGGGCTCCCTGGCCCTGCGGCTCTGGATCAATGACCTGGCGCCGACGGCCCTGGCGCTCCAGGCCATGCAGCTGGAGGCGAACGGGATCCAGGGGGTGGAGGTTCTGGGCGGCTCGTTCGGCGAGCTGGACTGGCCGGAGGAGGTGGAGCTCATCCTGGGCTGCTTCGTCCTGTACGACGAGCCCACCGCCGCGGCCATGGGGGCGCTCCTGGAGCGGGCCCGGGCCCGGGGCACGCCGGTGATCCTGGCGGATCTGGACGTGGGAGGTCACTTCACCCGGATCCTCTCCGGCACCGCCGCCCCCGTCCGCTGGCTCACCTCCGGGGAGGGGACTCCGGAACCGGGCCTTCCGTTCCGGATCGCACGGGTGGGATAGCGACCTTCGGGGACTCAGGAGGTCGGGGAAGCCACCGTCGCCAGGAGCGCGGAGACCCGGGCCAGATACTCCCGGACGTTGAACGGCTTGTGGAGGAAGAGGTCCGGCTCCCGCCCCGCGAGCTCCGAGAGCTCCGGAGCACTCGCGTCGCCGGTGACGAAGAGGAACCCCCTGAGGCGCTCCGGCGAGGTGTCCCGGAGCCAGCGGTAGAGGTCCAGTCCACTCTCCCCCGGCATCTTCACGTCGCACAGGATGACGTCCACCTCCTCCGTCGCCAGGATCTGCCGGGCCTCGGCCGCGCTGGAGGCGATGTGGACCTCCACCGGGAGCCGGCGCAGGAGGCGCTCCTGGAGCTGGCGAAGGGTCTCCTCGTCCTCCACCACGAGGACGCCGGGGCGCGTGACCGGTGTCGGCGCCGGAGAGGGAGGCAGAATCCCGGCTCCCGGGAGTGTCCCGTCTCCCCCAGGGACCGCCCCACCGGCCTCCCCGGAACGCTCCACCACGGGGTCCGAAGGAGTGACGACCAGGAGCTCCAGGGTGAACCGGGCTCCTCCCCCCGGCCGGTTCTCACCCCGGATCTCTCCTCCGAAGGCCAGGACGAACCGATGGGCCAGGGCCAGACCGAGCCCGGTGCCCTCCCCCACCGGCTTCGTCGTGTAGAACGGCTCGAAGACCCGGTCCGGGCGCTCGAGCCCTGGACCCTCGTCCTGGAAGATCAGTCGGATCCGCTTCCCCCGGAGGGCACCGTGGATCCGGAGCACGGGGCCCGTCCCGCCGCCTCCGTTCTGGCCGTCGCCACCCGGCCCCCGCACCGCCGGGGGAAGCGTGGACATGGCGTCGAGGGCGTTGTTCACCAGGTTCAGGAAGACGCCCTGGAGCATCTGCTCGTCGGCGTGGACCGACACCTGGGGGACCTCCTCCAGCACCAGACGGAGCCCGGCCTGTCGGAAGGCCGCCTCCCGGAGGCTCACCACCTCCCCGAGAGCGGCCCGGAGATCCACGGGATGGAGCCGGGGTTCGACGCGCCGGGCCAGGTGCAGGAAGGTGCGGACCAGACCCTTGGCCCGCTCCGCCTCCCGCAGGAGGGGTGTGAGATGCTCACCCAGGAGGGACGCGTCCTCTCCGCCGGCTCCCCGGGCCAGCTCCTCCGCCAGGAGCTGACCATATCCCACCACGCCGGCCAGGGGATTGTTGAGCTCGTGGGCCAGTCCCGCGGTCATCCGGCCCATGGCGCTCAACTTCTCCGCCTGGATGAGTTCCGCCTGGGCCTCCTGGAGGGCCTGGAGCGTGGTGGAGAGCTCCTGGTTCCGCCGTTCCAGACGAGCGGCGGTCCGTTCCAGGTTCTCCGCCATCCGGTTGAACCCCGCCACCAGGGCCTGGATCTCCCGGTCCCGAGCCGGGGAGAGGCGGACCGACAGGTCCCCCGCTCCCACCTGGTCCGTGGCCGTGGCCAGCTCCTCCAGTGGGCGTGCGATGCGTCGGTGGAGCAGGGATGCCAGGACCAGGCCTCCCAGCACGAGGAGGAGGGCGAGCCCCCCACCCCCCAGGTAGAACAAGCGGAACGCGGCCTCCTGTCGTTCCTGGAGGGCGCTCATCCGCCCCTCCCGCATCCGGAGGAAGGCCCCGGTGGTTTCCAGGAAGGCCAGGAGGTGATCGAACATGGCCTCCCGGGCCGCCCCCGCCTCCTCCTGGCGCCCCTGCCGGTAGAGGGCCGAGGCGCGGGAGGCGGCCACTTCCATCCGCTGGTGGACCTCCCCCATCTCCTCCAGGTGCAGCCGCTCCTCCGGGGACAGGTCCCGGAAGAGGTATCGGCGGATCTCCCCATGGACCTCGTCGCCGGCGTCATGGAAGTCCCGGAGGAGGGCCTCCTCGCCGGCGCCGGCATCGGAACGGAGGGCGGTATTGGCCGCGAGCTGTCGCATCACGGAGTGGGTGATGCGGTCGGCGATCCGCTGTTCCTCGATGAAGTCCTGGGTGACCCGGGAAAGCTGGCTCCGAGCCGAAAGTCCCAGCACCAGGAGAGACGCCACCACCGTGAGGAGGAGGACCGCCATCACCGAGCCCAGGACCAGGATGCGGTGACGCAGGGATACGAGGTCCTCCGGCTCCCCCCGGGCGTCCGGTCCCCACCCCGCCGAGGAAGGGACCTCCCTCATTCGGGATCTCCCACCCGCATCCGGCGGAGCACATAGCCGCGGTCCACATTCCCGAAGGCGTCGAACGAAACGGGACCACCCAGCCCCGAATGGGGGGGTCGGGTCCGCCCCAGGCTCATGAGGTAATCCCGGACCTCCTCCCCCGTGCGGGCGCCCTCCCGGAGCGCAGCCAGGATCACGGCGGCCGCATCGTACGAGAGGACCTCGGGTCCGGCGGGAGCCCCCACCGACGCCACGGAGCCGAAGCGCTCCCGGTAACGGAGCCGGAACTCCCGGAGCTCCGGAGAAGCCTCCATGTCCACGAAGTCGACGTAGAGGATCCCGTCCCAGGAGGGATGGAGCTCCTGGATCAGGTCTCCCCGGGACACCGCATCCCCCCCCACGACGGGGATTCCCCCCACCCGATCCCGGAGCCTCGGAAGGATGTCGTTCAGGGCCGGGACCCGGCCGAGCCAGAGGAGGGCATCCGCCCCCGAGGCCACGAAGGCCTCCACGGCGTGCTCGGCGTCCACCGGCTCCACGTCCCCCTCGGTGTGGGGGAGGTCCAGGACCACGGGGTAGTCCACGGGATCCAGGGCCTCCAGGATGACGGAGCGGAGCCCCCGCCCGTAGTCGTCGTTCACGAAGAGGAGGCCGAGGCGGGTCCCCACCGGAAGGGAATCCGTCACCGCCTGGGCCAGGAACCTCCCCTGGGCATCATCGGGGGGAACCATGCGGAAGCTGAAGGGCCCGGCCTCCGAATAGAGGACCGCCGTGGAGGTGGGTGCGATCTGGACGATGCCGTGCTGGTTGTAGACCTGGGAGGTGGCCAGGCTGGCCTCGCTGTTGGAATGCCCCACCACCGCCACGAGGCCCGGAACGGCCGCCAGCTCGGCGGCCACTTCCAGGGCCGGGGCCGACCGACTGGACACCTCGACCCGGAGGATGGTGTCCGCCAGGGGTCGACCTTCCTCGTCCCTCCCGTCCTCCACGGCGAGACGCACGGCGTTCAGGAAGCTCCCGGTGGCCGCCCCGGCCAGCACGGGCGCAGGGGGCTCCCCGCACCCTGCCAGGCAGACGAGGGCCAACGCCACGACCCGGACCCGCGGCCCCCGGGACCGGGGCAAGAGGGGAGAAGGACTCATGCCTCCACTGGAGCTTGGTGGACGTTCCCGCCGGGGCGGGGGGGAAGGGACGAGGGCGGCGGGCCCATCCCCCGGGAGGGGCCCGGGGGCATAGTGGGGGTGGGCGGTCCATCCATCAAGCGTCCCTCAGAGACCCTTCACACCCTGGGACTCCGGGGTCGGGAGTCGGGTGGCGCGGGCCCTGGCCCGGTCCAGGAGATTCCGCACGCCCCGGGTCCAGGGTTCCGAGAAACGGGTCCGATCCCGCATCCATCCCTCCACGCTCCGGATGGCTCCCGTGACCCCCGCCATCTCGTCGGCCACGGCCGCCACCACGATGTGTCCGGCCCAGGGAAGGGCGGCGCTCTCCGAGGGGGGCACCTCCTCCCCGAAGGCCTCGGTGAGGGACTCCACATGGGCGGGAGCCAGGACCGAGAGGCGCTCCTCCTCGAGGCGGCGGGCCACCTGCAGGAGGACGTCGTACGCCTCGATCCGTTCCGGTCGGGCCTCCCTCAGCTCCCGATGCAGTTCGTCCAGGTGGGCCTCCAGGAGCCATCGAGGCATCCCACGGGCCGCCAGGAACCTCCCCAGCCAGCGGAGCTCCCGCTCCGCCGCCTCCACCGACTCCCCCGCCAGGGTGACGATCCAGGCACTGTCGCTCCGGGTGAATCGACGGCCCCGGGAGCCGTAGCGCCGCTCGTAGTACGGAAAGCGCTCCCAGGATGCCGCCCCCGCCCGGAGGGCGGCCCGGATCTCCAGGGGATCCTGGGGAATGCGGTGGATCCCTGCCTCCCGGTTCAGCACGGCGGCCAGGGGACCCGGCCCCGGAGGGAAGGAGGGTCTGAGCGCCTGGAAGACGGCGTGGAAGGCCTGGAAGGCGGCCAGGGCCCCTCGGAGAAGGCTCTCCCGCCCCCCGCCGGGGGAGGGGAACGCCGCCTCCATCCGTGCCCCGAACTCCCGCCAGCGGTCCCCGGGGGATCCCCCTCCCTGCCCCGACAGGAAGGCGGTGCCCCGTCCCTCGGCGAGCCCCAGGGCCTTTCCCACGGGGCCGGCCAGGGTACGCCCCCCCAGGACGGAGCCCTGCAGGACATAGAGCCACCCCAGGAGGTAGGGGGGGGTCCGGGCACCCTGCATCCGGGCCTCTTCGCCGGCCAGGATCGCCAGGAGGTCGGGACGCTCCACGGGGAGGTCCCCGCCCGTTGCCGCTTCCAGGGCCTCCAGGTCGTCCTCCAATGCCGGGAGACGCCGCAGACCCGGATGCCAGACCGCGATCACCCTCCCATCCCCACTCGCCTCCAGGGCCCCCTCCACGGCCTCGTGAAGGAAGGCCATGCTGCGGAGGAAGGCCACGTAGTCCGGTCGCCCCAGGGCTCCCTCCTGCAGGGCCCGGCTGAAGGGAAGGGCCTCCAGGGCCGCGTGGGCATCCCGGGTACCCTCCCGGAGGACCGGCATCACCCCCGGCTCCGAAGGGGGGTCGGCTGTGGGCAGTTCGTCCATGGGGGCCATGGGCTTCGGAATCGGAACAGGGGGTCCTGGACGACCGGAGGCCGGGCCACCCGGGGCGCCGGCGTCCGATCCCCTCTCCGGCGGATGGACCCGTCGGTCCCACCCCGCCTCGCCGGGCCTCGCCCGGAAGGGGTCAGCCTCCCCGGAGCGCCTTCAGGCGTGCGGTGACATCCAGGAAGTTGATGTCCAGGGCGAAGACCCGATCGTACCAGTCCCTGGCCTCCTCCGGCCGGCCCAGCTCCTCGCACGCCCGTCCGAGATGATAGTAGATCCCGAGCAGGTCGTCCTCCACCTGCACCGGAAGGTCCAGGGCCACCTCCATCCGCCGGAAGGCGGCCAGGGGCTCCCCCTTGTCCAGGTGGCAGCGGCCCAGCATCTCGATGGCGGGAAGGAACTCGGGGTGGGCCTCCAGGGCCTTCTCGAAGAGAACCACCGCGTCGTCCAGGAGGCCCATGTCGCGGTTGGCCATTCCCCGGTCATAGTGGGCCTGCGCCTCCCCCTCCTGGGGCCGCTGGGCGGTCTTCTCCTTGAAGCGGGCGAGGAGCTGGGTGAAGTCCGACCCTCCCGACGTCCCCGCCCCCCCCCGGCCTCGTCCGCCGCCGGAGAGGATGAGGTCCCCCAGCTCCACGGGGGCCGGGGCTCCCGGGGTGGGCCCGGCGGGGATCTCCTCCTCCCCGGGTCCCGGGGAACCGATCGGACCGGCGGAGTCCCCGCCGTCCTTCTCCCCCCCCACCGGTTCCCCTCCGACGGGGGTCCCCTCCTCATGGACGCGGGACACCTCCTCCTCCCGGGCCGGGGCCTCGCCTTCCTGCCCTCGGGCTGCCTCCTCCTGCTCCTGCCTGCGACGGAGCTCCCCGTCCAGGATCCGGGCCCAGACTCCCCCTTCCGCACGCCGAGCCTGGTCTCCGGCCCCTCCCGCGGCGCTGGGAGGCCCTCCCTCCCCATCCTCCGGCAGGAGGCCCAGCTCCGCTCCGGGGTCCAGTTCCAGGATCCGGGGCCGGATCTGTTCCAGCGCCTCGTCGTTTCGCTCCCACAAGGCGCGCCAGTACCCTTCGCGAAGGTACACCAGGGCCTTTTCCCGCCGCCCGTCCGCCACCAGCCGCTCCGCCAGGAAGAGGCGCGTCTCCATGTCCGAGGGCACCCAGCTGACCAGCTCCTCCATGGCCCGGAGCGCCTCGGCCTCGTCCCCCCGCATCCCCACCATCTCGGCGTAGGTGAGGAAGTGCTTGCGGGCGTAGATGAGGAGGCCCTGGCGCGCCCGGATCTGCCCCATCCGAAGGTAGATCTCCTCCCGCTCGGGGGAATGCCGGACGATCTTCCGGCAGACGGCGAGGGCGTTGTCCGAAAGCCCCTCCAGGAGGTAGGCCTCGATGGCGCGTTCCCAGCTCTTCACCGCCGCTTCCACGTCGTCCAGCCGAGCCAGGAGGTCTCCGATCCGGCTGTAGAGGCCGGCGTCGGGGGAGCCGCGCCGCTCCCCCTCCTCTGCGGCGGCCCGGTACATCTCCAGCGCCTGGGGCCAGTTGTGGGCGTCCTCGAGCCGGCGACCCTGCTCCTGGAGGTGTGCGATGTCCATTGCGTCCCTCGGTGGTTTCCTGGGGGGTGGCCGGGGGACCCTGTTCAGACCCCGGGACCTTCCAGGTAGGTGTAGCCCGCAAGCCCCGCAATGTAGTCGGCCACGAAGCTGTTCGCTTCGGCACGGGTGAGGCCCTCGGCGTTCTGCACCTTCCTCCGGAAGTTCTTGATGAGGTCCTGGGCGTCGTACTGGACGTAGTTCAGGACCTCGGTCACCGTGTCGCCGTGGACGATGTGCGTCACCTCGTAACCTTTCCCCTCCGCCAGGTGCAGGTGCACGGCATTGGTGTCGCCGAAGAGGTTGTGGAGGTCTCCCAGGATCTCCTGGTACGCGCCCGTCAGGAAGATCCCCAGGATGTAGGGCTCCTCCTTCCGATAGGGGTGGAGCGCCAGACTGGGTTCCGGGCTCCCTGTTCCCACGAAGTGCTCGATCTTTCCGTCGGAGTCACAGGTGACGTCCTGGAGCGTGCCCCGCCGGTTGGGGCGTTCGTCCAGCCGGTGGACGGGCATGATGGGGAAGAGCTGATCGATGGCCCAGGAGTCCGGAAGGGACTGGAAGAGGGAGAAGTTGCAGAAATACCGATCGATGAGGATCCCCTCGAGCTCCGGGAGGATGTCGTCGTACTCCTCCGGATCCTCCTGGGCCAGCTCTGCCACCCGATTCATGATGGCCAGGTGCAGACGCTCCGCCAGCGCACGCTCCGGGAGCGAGAGGACCCCGCTGTTGAAGAGGGACCGTGCCTGGACGCGGGCGTAGGACGTGTCGTGGTAGATCTCCCGGAGGGAGCGCTCGGTGACGCCCTGCAGGGTGGCCAGGAGCTCGTGGACCAGGTGGTGCATCTCCTCCGGGACCCGGTCCGGGGGCACCACCGTCTGGGTCTCCAGGTCGATGACGTTCACCAGGAGGAGGGCGTGGTGGGCGGTGAGGGCCCGCCCGGACTCGGAGATGATGTGGGGATGGGGCAGCTCGTTCTGGCGACACGCTTCCGCCAGCGCCCAGACGATGTCGTTGGCGTACTCCTGGATGCTGTAGTTCACGCTGGCCTGGGTGGCGGAGAGGCTCCCGTCGTAGTCCACCCCCAGCCCCCCGCCCACGTCCACGTGGGTGATGTCCAGCCCCAGCTTCCGGAACTCCACGTAGTATCGGGCCACTTCGGTCATTGCCTGCTTGATCGTCCGGACTTCGGGGATCTGGGAGCCGAGATGGAAGTGCACC
>JBJHCB010000030.1:0-13518 GCA_050485805.1 Gemmatimonadota bacterium
AGACAGGGGCATCCCCCGCCACCCCGATCCCCAGGGAGGGGTCCCAGAGCGCCCGCTCGGGGAGGGCCGGATCGGGGAGGGCGTAGCGCCAACGATGGACACGGACCGTCTCCGGTTCGGGGGTGCCCCCCTCCCCCCAGCGATGCACCACCTCACGGAACGCGGCCACCAGAGCGGTGGCCACCTCCTCCGGCTCCCTCTCCAGCCAGCGTTCGGACCAGTCCGGTCCCCCGTGGAGCACCCAGCCCTCCCCGCTCCCCGTCGCGGCCCCACGCCGGGGCTTGGAGGAATCCCGGGCGATCCACGAGAGGACCGGTCCCCTCAGGAACGCCCCGTCCAGGGGAAGGGGGACGGGGTCCGGGAAGCGGACCATGGCGGCCCAGCAGGGGCGGGGGCGGGCCTCCCCCAGGCGCGTCCGGAATCCCTCGAGGCCGGCGGTCCGCCCCGGGGCCCTGCCGGAGGTCCCGCCGGGCCTCTCCGGCCGCCACACGGTTCCCTCCAGGAGGTCCGCCGTCTGGGGGGGAGGAGGGGTGAGGAGGACGGCGTCGAAGGGGCCCAGGAGGTCGGGTGCGCCGGCCGCCTCCTCCTCCCGCACCACCCGGAGGAGCCACCGCCCCGGCACGTCCTCCCCCGATGCATCCTCCCCCGACGCCTCCTCCAGCCGTACCACCCGGCACCCGGGCCGGACATCCAGGTCCCGGGCCAGGTGGAGGGCCACCGACCGCATCCCCGGCGTTCCCACCCACCGGACCTCGCCCCGGGCCGGCTCCATGGCCCCCCCCTCTCCCTCCCGGACCAGCCGGCCCTCCCAGGGTGCGACCACGCCCACCTCCTCCCAGGCCTCCACCAGGGTCCGGAAGACCGGGTCCCGGGCGGTGAAGTATTGGGCGCCGTGGTCCATCCTCCATCCCTCGGAGGCCTCCCGGGTGGAGATCCGGCCCCCGGGGGCCCGCCCCTTGTCCAGGACCGTCACCTCCAGCCCGTGGTCGGCCAGGGCCCGGGCCGCGGAGAGCCCGGCCACCCCCGCTCCCACCACCGCCACCCGGGGCGGATCCGCCAGGGCGGGACGCCCGGTCCCCCGGGCCCAGCTCCCCACGTCCAGGCGGGCGGCGTGGGCCGCGGTGGAGCGGGGGCGCACGGTGCCCAGGACGGGACGGGCGGGGGGGAAGGGCCGGTCCAGTCCTCCCAGGCACCAGAGGATCCCCCCCACGGAGTTGGGGTCCCGACCGTCCAGGGCGAAGCGGTGGTTTAGATCGAAGAGGGTGCGGAGCGCCTCCCCGGGGGAGCGGGTCCAAAAGGGGATCGCCTTCCCCCAGGTCATGCGCACGTTGTTGTGGAGCTCCCCATGGATGAGCAGGGAGCGCTGGGCGGCGTCCCAGAGGGCATCTCCGGTCCGGGCCCGGGCCATCCGTTCCCATCCCGGCAGACGGGGGCGGGGATCGTCCGCATGGGCCCGGAGGGTCTCCCGCGCCCACCGGGGAAGGGCGGACAGGGACTCGGGCTCCGGAGTGTGGAAGGCGAAGGCGTGGGCCAGCTCCCGCCAGACCAGGAGCTCGTCCAGGAACTTCTCCGCCCCCTTCCCGCCCCGGGCGGCAGCCTCCCGGGCCAACCGGAAGGGAGAGACATGTCCATAATGGAGGTAGGGGGACATGCGGCTCACCCCCGCCTGGAGGGGGTCGTTCCGGCGCCCGTGGTAGCCCGTCAGCCCCGACGCCAGGAAGCCCTCCCACCGGGCGTAGCCGGCCGGGCTTCCCCCGGGGGAGTGGGGGACCGGACCCACCCCGTGGTCGATGTCGCAGGCGGCCACGAGGTCGGGGATGGAGGCCTGGGCCAGTGCCACCGGCTCGAACGGAAGGGGAGGCCGGAAGGGCCCGTCCCGGGGCGCCGGGGCGTCGGGCCAGGGCTCCCGGAGCCAGCGCCGCCGGAGGGATTCGGTGGCGGAGCGGAACCGGAAGGCCCGGTCCACCGCTTCCCGGGGGATCTGCCCCAGGGGGGCCAGGAGATCCGCATCCACCGCCCACACGGGCACGGCCACGGACCTGGCCAGGGCCCGGGTCCAGCGGGTGAGGAAGGGGACGGGCATCTCTTCGGTGATGACCAGCGCCGCCTCCTCCGCCAGGGTCCGGAGGTGGGGACCACGATGCCCGGGGCGCTCCAGGTGGAAGGCGTAACCGATCCCCCGGTGGGCCAGTTCCTCCTCCACCTCCCGGGCTCCCTCCAGGATGAAGGTGTGATGCCGGTCGGACGCGAAGGGGTAGCGCTCCGAGACGGCATGGTACACGAAGACCGGGAGCCCCAAGGCCCGGGCGGCCAGGAGGGCGGTGTCCAGGGCCGGATTGTCGTGACCCCGGACGGCGGTGCGCATCCAGTAGAGGACAAACAGCCCCCCTGGCGCGGGGTCGGGGCCCGGTGGAACGGGGCGGATCCGGGGGAGCAGGTGCTCCGGGAGGAGCGGGAGGAGGTCCATGGCGCCGGGTACCCCCGGCGGTCCCGGAGTTCCTGGGGGAGGGGAACCCGGCGGCGCGGGCGGCAGCACACGGGAGCCCTCCGTCCCCACGCGGGTAGAGGGCCCCTGGAGGTGAACCCATGGCCAAGCTGAAGCTGGATCTCCACGACATCTACAACCGGGGCGCCCGCATCGACGCGGAGTTGGAACGCGTCATGCAGGAGGCCGTGGAGAAGCGCATCCCCACCGTGGAGATCATCCCGGGGAAGGGGAGCGGACAGCTCAAGAAGCGGGTGCTCCGCTTCCTGGAGCAGAAGCGGATCCGCGCCCTCTACCACCGCATCGACAAGGACTCGAAGAACCACGGTCGGCTCTTCGTCCACTTCCGCCACTGACGCCCGGCCCCGCCGGGGGAGCGTGCATGGACCCCATGGGCCCCATGGATCCCTTCATCGACATCCGGACCCGGACCGGGGCCTCCGAGCCCAAGCACTTCAAGACCACCCTCTTCCCCGGCCGACACCTCATGCTGGGGCTCAACTGCCTGGAGCCGGGACAGGTGCAGGCGGTCCACGCCCACGCCCACCAGGACAAGTTCTACTACGTGGTGGAGGGGGAGGGGACCTTCACCGTGGGGGAGCGGGTGGAGCGGGCTGGACCCGGCATCCTGGTCCTGGCCCCCGCAGGGGTGGAGCACGGGGTGGAGAACACCGGTCGGGACCGCCTCACCCTCCTCATGGGGATGGGGCCTCCTCCCTCTCCCTGATTCCGCCCGCGGGCCCCATCCCCGGGAAGCTCTGGGGGCGGGTCCCTTCCGGGCATGGGAACGCCCCGGGGGATCCCCCCCCGGGGCGCGGCGCTTCACCCGTCGCGGGTGCGGCGCCCACCGGGTCCCACCGGGGACCCGGGATCCCTGGACTCCCTCCGGTCAGTCGTTCACCGGGATCACGATGGGGTCGGAGCTCACCAGGGTGCTCTCCTGGCTCCCGATGGTGAAGCGGACCTCCGCCTCGCCCGCCGCCTCGGGATAGAAGTGGATGTGGTCGCAGTGGAAGATCCCCACCAGGGAGTCGTCGGCCAGGCGGGCGAACTGGGTCTCCCCTCCGGGGCTGTCGGGGTGGGCGACGGGAGGCCACCCGATGACCTCGGTGTCATCGTCCTCCACGGTGTACCGGGCCTGCAGATCGGTGCACTGCCGCTCCCGGGTATCATCATCGCGGCCCAGGGTCCGGATGTCGGCCTCCTCCCCGCCCTCGAAGAAGTACCGGACGGTCAGCGAGGCGTTGTTCCCGCCGGCCACCAGGGGGACGAGCCCCTCTCCCTCCACGTCCCGGGGGGTATCGATGCGGGTGATGGCGTTTCCATCGGCGTCGGTCCATCCGTCGACCTCGGTCCACACCCCCAGCAGGGCCCGGGCCGCTCCCCGGGTCTCCACCTCGATGCGGGCCGGCGCCACCGCCTCCTCCACCACGATGGTGATGGGATCGGACTGGGCCTCGGTGGTGTCCTGGCTCCCGATGGTGAAGCGGACCTCCACCTCGCCCTCCGCCTCGGGGTAGAAGTGGATGTGGTCGCAGTGGAAGATCCCCACCAGGGAGTCGTCGGCCAGACGGGCGAACTGGGTCTCGCCGTTCCCCGAGTCGGGATGCCGGACGGGGGGCCAGGCGATGACGTCCGTCTCGTCCCCCACCACGGAATACCGGGCCTGCAGGTCGGTGCACTGCCGTTCCCGGGTGACATCATCCCGGCTCAGGGTCCGGATGTCGGCCTGCTCTCCGCCTTCCAGGAAGTAGCGGACCGTGAGGGAGGCGTTGCTCCCGCCGGCCACCAGGGGGACGAGCCCCTCCCCTTCCACATCCCGGGGCGTCTCGATGCGGGAGATGGTATTCCCGTCGCCGTCGGTCCACCCCTCCCCCGCGGTCCAGACCCCCAGCATGGCCCGGGCGGCGCCCCGGGTCTCCACCTCGATGCGGGCCGGCGCCGCAGGCGGGTCCCCGGCCTCCACCCGGACCCGGAGGGGATCCGTCTCCATGTCGGAGTGGTCGATGTGCCAGAGCCGGAACTCGATGTCCGCCGTCCCCTCCGCCTCGGGATAGAGGTGGATGTGGTCGCAGTGGTAGATCCCCACCAGCTCGTCGTTGGCCCGGCGGGCGAACTGGAAGGGTCCGTTGGTGCTCTGGGGGTGCCGGATGTTGGGCCAGGCCAGAACGTTGGTGTTGTCGTCCAGGGGGTAGTAGCGCACCTCGTACTCGCTGCACTGCCGCTCCCGGGTGACGTCGTCCCGGCTCAGGGTGGACATCTCGACCTCGGAACCGTCGGGCTCGAAGAACCTCACCGTGAGGGAGGCCTGCTGTCCCCCGGCCCGGAGGGGGAGGAGTCCCTCGCCCTCCACATCCACGGGGTTCGGTAGCTCGGTGATGCTGGCTCCATTGCCATCCCTCCACCCCTCGCCGTCGGTCCAGACCGCCCGGAGGGCTCCGGCGGCGCCCCGGGTGTGGAGCTCCACCCGGGCCGCGTCCACATGGTCGTCATCCTCATCGTCGATTCCGGTGGGGTCGCTGTCACAGGCGGCCAGCGAGAGCATCACCGCCGGGATCGCCAGGAGGGTGGCCAGACGGAAGGGGTGGAGCCCCTGCCGCTTCCCGCTTCGAATGGTGTTCATGACATGTCCGGTTGGGTTGGGGGTTGGGTTTGGGACCTGCCGGTGGCAGGACCGGATCCGGCGGGGCCGGATCAGAAGTGGACGCGATAGGTGAGCTGTACGTTCCGCCCCGGCTGCGGGGCGATCTCCTTGATGCGGGAGAGGTGGTCCCGCCACTCCCGGTCCGTGAGGTTCCGGGCCTGGAGGGTGAGGGAGTGGGTCCACCCACCCGACTGGAAGCGAAGCCCGGCCCCGGCGTTCAGCAGGCCGTAGCCGGGGGTGGGCTCCTGGGGGAGCTCGGCCGATTCCCCGATCTGGATGGGGCCGGGGACCCGATCCTGGGCCCGGGCTCCCTCCACCCCCACGGAGGCGAAGAAGGGGTTCCCCTCATACCGGACCTCGAAGGAGCCGGAGAGGGGGGGAATGAAGGGGAGGGGGTCCCCCTCCCCCCTGCGGGTGGCGCGGGTGTAGCTGGCCGTGCCGTCCACCACCCACCGCCGGAAGACCTCCCACTGGACCCGACCCTCGGCCCCCAGGAAGTCGGCGTCGTCGCCCCGGGCCTCGAAGACCGGGGTGACCCGGGGGCGGGCCCCTTCCCGGATGACCCGCACGGTCTCTCCCGTCTGGAGGTAGTAGATGAAGTCGTCCACCCGGTTGTAGAACCCGGCCAACTCCACGCTCAGGTCCCGACGGGTGCTCCTCAGGAAGACGTCCACGCCCAGCCCCTTCTCGGGGTCCAGGTCCGGACTCCCGATGTCGAAGGAGAAGTCCGCCAGGTGGGGACCATCGGAGTAGAGCTCCTCCATGGACGGATTCCGGAAGGACCGGGCCACGCTCACCCCGGTGGTCCATCCCTCCCGGAAGTCCCAGAGGGCGGCCAGGGAGCCCGAGAAGCCGTGGAAGGTGCGGGGGGTGACCGGCTTCGTCACCCGGCGCTCCTGGGTGCGCACCACGATGGAGTCGGTGCGGGTGGGGGCCACGTCCCGGTAGTCCCATCGGAGCCCCGCCTGGAGACGGAAGGGCTCCCACCCGAATTCCTCGTAGCCGAACAGGGAGACGGACCAGTCCTGTCCCGACCGGGAGCCCGGGGAGGCGCCCCCGGCGGTGAGATCCCGCCACTGGAAGGAGGCCCCCAGCGCCCCCTCCGCCCGGAGGGTCCGGGTGGGGTGGTCGTGGAACTCGTGGTCGTGGTGGGCCAGGACCCGGGACTCCAGGGAGCGCTGGTCGAAGCGGGCGCCCAGGACCCGCTGCCCCCCCACGATTCCCTCGATCTCGTCGTGGAGGTAGCGGGTGAAGTGGGTATCCATCTCCACGGCCTCGAAGAAGCCGAGGAACTGCCCCTGATAGGTGGCCCGGAGCCTCCCCCCGGTGCGACGGGCCTCGATGTCCACCCCACCGGGATGGCCGCCGGGAATGAGCTCGCCATTGAACTCGCCGGGAACCCCATAGCTGTTGTCGTAGTCCCGGAAGGCCAACCCCACATAGCCCCGGTCCCCCACGAGGCTGGCGCCCAGGCTTCCGTTGAACACGGTCATCCCGGTCTGGTCCAGGGGCCCCAGGGGAGTGCGGGTGTCGCCCATCCTTCGGGCGGAGAGTTCCCCCCGGAGGGCCAGGGGACCCAGGGGGGCCTGGAGCACGCCGGCCGCCCCCACCCCGCTGTTCACCGACTCGAACTGGGAGGAGAGGGTGCCCGAAGGGCGGGAGGGGCGAGTCCGGGGAACGTCGTCCCGGATCACGTTCACCACCCCGCCCAGGGCGTTGGGGCCGTAAAGGAGCCCGGCGGGACCCCGGATCACCTCCATCCGCTGGGCGGTGAGGGGCTCCACCATGACCCCGTGGTCCGACGCGGTCTGATAGAGGTCTCCCGTGCGCCCCCCGTCCTCCAGCATGAGGACCCGGTCCCCGCTCATCCCGCGGATGGAGGGGCTCGAGGCCCCGGGGCCGTTGTACTGAACGTGGAACCCGGGGACGCGCTCCAGCGTGCCGGGGACCGTGCTGGACAGGTTCCGCTGGAGCTCGGTGCCCGACATGGTGGTGGTGGGGCGATAGACATCCCCCACCCGTCGCTCCCGCCCTGTCCCGGTGACCACGATTCCCGCCACCTCCAGGGGGGTGGAGACCAGCCCGACCTCCACCACGGCCCGCTCCCCCTCCCGGACCTCCACCGTGCGATCCGCCGGCAGGTATCCCAGCCGCTCCACGCTCACCGTGAGCACCCGCGCAGGGAGATCCTGGAAGAGGGCCACCCCCTGCCCGTCCGCCAGGAGGCTCCGGTTCACCGCGGCGATGCGGACCAGGGCCCCGGCCACGGGAGCTCCCGTATCGGAATCCTGGACCCGGATCTCCAGGGAGCCGACCTCGGACTCCATAGGGACATCCCGGCCCGACCCCTCCGACCCCGCCGCAGGGGGTTCGGCGGCCAGGGACAGGGGGAGGAGGAACGCAGCCAGGAACGCCCCGGTCCACGAGGACCGGATCGGGAGGAAGGAACGCGGGATGGAGGGTACGGAGGTCATGGGCACGCTCGGGGACCGGGAAACCGGGGTAGCGAGGGCGCCGATCGAGGGGGCCGCGGAGCACCGCGGGAGCCCCTGCTGGTCAGGAGTCCGGAGGGTGCCCCCCGGGGGACACCGACGGACTTCCCTTCAGAGTGGGGATCGGCGCGTCAGGCCGCGGGGGGAGCCCGGGGGCGGGCTTCCATCCCCTTCGTGTGCCCCGCGGGGGACACCAGGGGAGGGGAGACGGAGGGAGCGGCGGGGGGCGCCGCATGGAACAGCGAGGGAGCGCCGGCCGTCTGCGGAGAGAGGGCCAGCGCCAAACAGGAGAGGCAGTCCCCGTGGTCCGGGGCGAAGGGGCCCTCTCCGGCAGGGGGTGCCACCCGGGCATCGGCGGTGGGAGTCGAGGCAGCCAGCTCGCCATCGGGGATCACCGACACACCGATATCCCGCCCCTCCAGGAGATGGAGGGGCTCCGCTCCCACAACCGTGAGAACGAAGACGCATCCCACGAGCCCAAGGAGGGCCCGAAGGGATCCTGGACGATACTGAGATTGGATCCTCATCTACCTACCTTACCCGGCGGGCCTGCCCAGGTTCCCGTTTGAGAGGCCCGCCCGGGGAGCCCTCTCGGGGAAATCGGGTCGGGGGTTGGCGCGGGGGCCTCAAGGGGAGGGGGCGGGGTTCCCTTACCCCCCCACCAGGACCAGACTCGCCAGGAGGGCGGCCAGACCCAGGAGCAACACCCCCAGGGAAGCCCCCCGGATCGTCCGCAGATCCCCCAGGGTCCCCCGCTCCAGCCATCGGGCGAAGGGGCCCTCCCCCCGGGAACCCTCTCCTCGGGAACCCACTCCTCGGAGGGCTTCCCCGCCTTCCGCTCCGGGAATCCTCCCGGAGCTCGCCTCGGGCGCTTCCGGGTCCCCGCCCTCTTCCCCGGCCAGGCGGTGCCGGAGATGGCCGGGGTGAACGAGGGTCACCAGCCGGGAAACGGGAAGGAGGAGATCCCCTGGAGGGATCCGAAGTCGCTCCGGGACCCTCCATCCCCCGCGGAGGGCCGCCCAGGTCAACGCCGCCGCCAGGACCACCGGAAACAAGGAGGCCGCCAGGTCCCGGGTCCAGCCGGGATGGGGGGCGGCCTCCGGAAGGGGGGCCAGGACCGGGAGCCAGAACGGAGCCAGGAGTCCCAGCGCCACGAGTCCCCCCCAAGGGAGGACCAACCCCCATGGGAGGGGCGCTGGGGAAGGGGGGGGCATCCCGGCGCCGGGGCGCTCCGGCGGTGCCTCGGTGGGGGCGGGGGGGCGAGCCTTCTCCTCCATCCGCCTCCGCCAGGTCCAGGCGAAACGGGCCAGGAGGAGGGCCGTTCCCGTCGACGCCAGCCACAGGTAGGGGTCCAGGACCGGGTACCAGGCCCCCTCCACCGCACCCAGGGCATCCTTGAGGAGGCCCTTGGCCAGGGACCCGGAGGTGAAGGGGGCTCCGGCCAGCGCCAGGGCGGGCGCCAGGGTGGCCAGGAGGAGGGGGCCCCGTAGCCACGGGGATCGATCGCCCACCCCCACCCCCAGGAAGAGGGCGCCCTTGGCCACTCCGTGATGCATGGCGTGGAGGAGCACGGCGGCCAGCGCCACGGGGGCGGCCCGGGGCTCCAGGAGGAGGATCCCGGTTCCCATGGCCAGGTGCCCCATCTGGCTCACGCTGGAATAGGCCAGGACCGTCTTCGGGTCCTCCTGGGGCAAGCCGGCCAGGACCCCGTAGAGGGCGGTGGCGGCCCCCAGGGCCAGGAGGGCGCCCCCCACCTCGGGGAGGGAGAGGTGGAGGGGGAGGAAGCGGAGCCAGCCCAGGAGCCCCGCCTTGATCATGACGCCGCTGAGGAGGGCGCTGGCGGCGGTGGGGGCCACCGGGTGGGCCAGGGGAAGCCAGAGATGGAGGGGGGCGAGCCCCGCCTTCACCCCGAACCCCGCCACCAGGAGGGCGGCCACCCACCCTCCCCCCCGCACCCCGGACTCCAGCTCCGACCAGGCTGCGGCCAGCTCCGCCCCGAATCCCAGCTCCGGCGCCCCGAGTCCCCCAGCCCGGCTCCCCAGGGTCATGAGCCCCGCCAGGAGGAGAACCTCTCCCACCAGGGCCAGGACGATATAGACCCGCCCCGCCCGCTGGGATCCGGGGCTCCGCTCGTGGACCACGAGGCCGTAGGCCGCGAAGGTCATGGCCGCGAAGAAGAGGTAGAAGGTGAGGGCGTCGGCGGCCACCGTGAGTCCCAGGTTCCCCGCCATGGTGAGGGCGAAGAACCCGAGGAAGCGGGCCCGGTGGGGGTCGGCGGCGTGGTAGCGGGCGGCGAAGGCCCCCGCCGCCACCCAGAGGAGGGAGGTGAGTCGAAGGAAGACGAGTCCCGTGCCGTCCACCGCCAGGCCCATCCCGGTGGCCACGGCGGGAAGGGTCACCCCGGCGCCCTCCATCCCCGGGAGGAGGGAGAGGATCAGCGCCGGCAGGGCGGCCCAGGGTGCGAGGCGCACCATGAGGCCCCGGAGGCGGGGGACGGGCCAGAGGGTCGCCACCGCCAGGGGGAAGAGGATCGCCAGGGGCAGAAGGCCCCAGGGGAGGAAGCCCGCCCCCGCTTCCGTCAGCGGGCCGGTCATCGGATCCCCCGGGCCACGATGAGCTCCGCCCATCCCAGGGGGCTCCACCCGGCTCCCGCCAGGACCCCCGCCACCAGGGCCAGGAGGGCGGTGGCCACGGCGGGGAACAGGAGGTAGCCGTCCGCCTCAAGGCGAAGGCGGGAGCCCGCCATGGCCCACCCGGCCCTCCGCCGGGGATTCTCCGTCCACTCCCCCTGGGGCTCATCCAGGTAGGCCGTGCGGATCACCGGGAGGAAGTAGGCGGCGTTCAGGAGGCTACTGGCCAGGAGGACGGGGACCACCCAGGGGGCCCCCGACTCGATGCCCCCCACTCCCAGGTACCACTTGGAGAGGAAGCCCGGAGTGGGGGGGATGCCCATCATTCCCAGGGCGGCCACGGTGAAGGCCAGCATGGTGAGGGGCATGCGCCGGGCGATCCCCGCCATCTGGCTCACCTTCTTCACCTCCAGGGTCTCCGCCAGGAGCCCCGCGCAGAAGAAGAGGGTGATCTTGAGGATCCCCTGGTGCACCAGGTGGACCAGTCCGCCCACCTGGGCCATGGGCGCGGTGAGGGCCACTCCAAGGGCGATGTAGGAGAGCTGGCTCACGGTGCTGAAGGCCAGGAGGCGCTTCAGGTCGTCCTGACCCAGGGCGCGGATGGAGCCGTACACGATGGTGAAGGCCGCGAGCCCCGCCACCACACCCGCCCCCCCCAGCTCCGTCGCCAGCTCCACTCCGAAGAGGGAGTGGATGAGGCGGACCACCCCGAAGGCCCCGGCCTTCACCACGGCCACGGCGTGGAGGAGGGCGCTCACCGGGGCGGGAGCCACCATGGCGATGGGGAGCCACCCATGGACGGGGAAGAACGCCGCCTTCACCCCGACCCCGGCCAGGAGGAGAAGGAAGAGGGCCAGGTGCCGCCGTGGCGCCGCCAGGGCCGCTTCGGGGTCCAGGGCCCCGTCGGGGGAGAAGGCCACCGACCCCGTCTCCACCTGGAACCAGACGGCTCCCAACACCAGGGCCGCGCCGGCCCCCAGGGTGTAGACGAGATAGAGCCGGCCCGCCCGAATGGCCTCCGGGGTTCCCCGGTGGATCACCAGGGGATAGGTGGTCCAGGTGAGGACCTCGAAGAAGAAGACGAAGGTGAACAGATCGCCGGCCAGGGCGATCCCGGTGGTGGCGGTGACGCAGAGGCTGAAGAAGGAGAAGAAGCGGGTCCGGTTCGGAGAGCCCTCCAGGTACCCGATGGCGTAGAGGGTGGTGAGGAGCCAGAGGACCGCGGAAAGGGTCACGAAGAGGAGGGCCAGGGCGTCGGCCACCAGGGAGAGCTCGAGCCCGGGCAGGACCTCCCATCGCCATGCGTAGGTCCGCCCCTCCGCCACCCCCTGGAGGAGGATCCCCACCAGGACCACCTTCGCCAGGGCCCCTGCCAGGTTCAGGGCGGTGCGGGCACCGCTCTGCTCCTCCTCCAGGAACAGGATGGCCAGCCCGGGGAGGAAGGAGCTGAGGACCACCGCCAGGGGAAGGAGATTCCCGTCCGGGAAGGGGAGCCCGGTCATGGCCACTCCTCCCCGGAACTCACCGCACCCCCAGGAGGTGGATGACCCCCGAGGCCTGCAGGCCCAGGAGCACCGACACCACCGCCAGCGCCATGGCCGACCACTCCATCCGGCGGGGCACGGGGCGGAAGGCGGCGGGGGTCTCCCGGCGCTCCACGGCGAACCGGAGGACCAGGAGGACGTAGGCCAGGGTCAGGAGGCCCCCCGCCGTGATGAGGAAGGCCCACCCCCACCCCCCCCGACTGTACCGCGGAGCGGAGGAGGAGCCACTTGGCCACGAACCCTCCCGAAGGGGGAATCCCGGCCAGGGAGAGGCCCGCCAGCCCGAAGGCCAGGAAGGTCATGGGGAGGCGGTGGGCGATCCCGGAGATGGAGGGGAGGGCGTCCTCGGCCACCGCGTAGGTCATGCTCCCCGCCGCCAGGAACATGGCCGCCTTCGCCACCCCGTGGGAAAGGGCATGGTAGAATCCCCCGGCCCAGGCGTCGGGGTCCAGCCCCGGTGCCCCTCCGGCCCCGGGGCCCAGCCCCGGCTGGACCGGCCCCTCGGGGAAGAGGAGGGGAAACATGACGAAGAGATAGCCGAGCTGGGCCACCGTGGAATAGGCGATGAGGCGCTTCAGGCTCCGCTGCCGGAGGGCCAGGAGGGAGCCCCAGACGATGGCCCCGCCGCCCAGGAGCCCCACCACCAGGAGCGCCCCCCCGCTCGCCCCACCGAAGACCTCCACCCAGAGGCGCACCAGGATCAGGAACGATCCCTTCACCACCAGCGCGGAGAGGAGGGCGCTCCCCGGAGCCGGCGCCGCGGCGTGGGCCGGGGGGAGCCACGCGTGGAAGGGGAAGAGGGCCGTCTTCGCCGCCAGCCCCACCGTCATCACCCCCAGCGCCACGGCGGGGAGGGCGCCGGAGGGACCGGCGGCGGCCAGCCCCTCCAGGGCCAGGGTGCCTGCGTGGATGTACAGGAGGGCGACCCCCAGGAGGAAAAGGAGGGAGCCCAGGAGGGAGACCAGGAGGTAGCGCATCCCCGCCACCGTGGCCTTGGGGGTGACGGCCAGGGTCACCACGGCGGCGGCTGCGAGCCCCAAGATCTCCAGCATCACGTAGAGGTTGAAGAGGTCCCCGGCCAGGTAGATCCCGTTCAGGGCCGCCCAGAGGAAGAGCCAGAGGGGGGCGAAGTAGCGGGCGGCCCTCCCGGCCGGCGACTCCCGGGCCTCCAGGTGGGACAGATCCCCGAAGTAGGCGGTGGAGTACAGGCTGATGGCGCTCCCCACCACCGCCGTCATCCCCAGGAGGACCACTGCCGCCCCGTCGGCCCGGAGCTCGATCCCCAGGGGTTGGCCCCATCCCCCCAGGAGGTGACGCACCGCGCCGCCGTGGGACACCGCGGCCCCGAGGCCCACCACGGAGAGGAGGGCCGTGGCGGAGCCCAGGGCCAGAGCGATCCGGACCACCCCCGGGCGCCCCTCCAGGGCCACGAGTCCCGCCACGAGGGGGCCCATGACCGCCAGGACCGCCCACATTCCGGGGTCCATGGGGAAGGGCGTCACGGGGGCGGGGCCTCGGAAAGGGCGTCCGGGGGAGGGGGGTCCGCCCAGGGGGCTTCCGCTCCGTCGGCCTCCTCCGCCGCTCCCCCGTCCTCCGCCAGGAAGGGAAGCCCGGTGCGGGCCGTCACCCGGAGGGCCATCCCCAGGGCCACGGCGGTGGCCGCCGCCGCCACCACGATCCCCGTCAGGACCATGGCCTGGGGAACGGGGTCCGCCACCCCGGC
>JBJHCB010000031.1:0-4491 GCA_050485805.1 Gemmatimonadota bacterium
CTACGTGGCCCGCAGGGTGGTGCGGATGGCCTCCGAGGACATCGGAATGGCGGACCCCCAGGGCCTGGTGGTGGCGGTGGCGGCCTGGCAGGCCTTCCACTCCCTGGGATCGCCGGAGGGGGAGCTGGCCCTGGCCGAGGCGGTGGTGCACCTGGCCACGGCGCCCAAGTCGAACCGGATCTACCGGGGGTGGAAGGAGGCGCTGAGGGCGGCGGAGGAGACGGCCTCGGCCCCCGTGCCCCTCCACATCCGGAACGCCCCCACGTCGCTCATGAAGGAATGGGGCTACGGGAAGGGGTACCGCTACGACCCCGACCAGGAGCACGGGGTGGCTGCTCAACAATACCTCCCCGACGAGCTTCAGGGGCGTCGCTTCTACGAGCCCGGCCCCTACGGATTCGAACGGGACGTGGCCCGCCGCCTGGAGTGGTGGGCGGCCCGGAGACGGGAACGGCCGGCGGATCCGGAGGAACCCCCCGCCGATCCCTCCGGGTAGGAGGGGCATGACTCGTCTCCCCGTCCTTCTTTTCCTGCTGGCGACCCTTCCGGGCTGCGCCCTCCTCTACCAGAGCCCCGAGGTCCGCATCGTGGATGTCCGGGTCGTGGGGCTCGGGATCACGTCGGGCACGGCGGAGATCCTGTTGGAGGTGGACAACCCCAATCGGTTCGGCCTGGAGGTCCGGGGGCTGGACTACCTCCTGGAGGTGGGGACGCCCTCGGACCAGGCGCGCTGGGACACCCTGGCGGTGGGGTTCCACCCCGACACCATCCAGCTCCCCCGCCGGAGCGAGGAACAGGTGGCCGTCCGGATCCCCTTCCGCTACCAGGCGCTGGGTACGGCCCTGGGCGCCTGGCTCCAGGGGGGGGACATCCCCTACCGCATCCAGGGCGAGGTGAAGGCCCGGGGCCCCGGCGGGGAGCGGGACCTCCCCTTCCGGTCCCGGGGCTCCATCCGTCCCTGAGTGGGATCCAGCGGAGCGGATCTGATCCGATCTGACCCGACCCCGTCCCCGACCCGACCCCCATCCCAGGAGACCCGCGCCATTCCCACCCAACTGCTCGACAACCGGACCCCCGTGGAGCGCGCCGTCCTGGTAGGCGCTCCCCTGAAGGAAGTGGACACCCGCCTGGTCCAGGAGCACATGGATGAACTCCGGCGCCTCACCGACACCGCAGGGGGAGAGGTGGTGGGCGCGGTGGTGCAGCGCCTGGACACCCCCGACGCCCACACCTTCATCGGGAGCGGGAAGGTGAAGGAGGTCCGCGAACTGGTCCAGGAACGGGAGGCGGACCTGGTCATCTTCGACGAGGACCTGAAGCCGGACCAGGCGAAGAACCTGGAGCGCTCGCTGGACGTCCGGGTCATGGACCGCTCCGAGCTGATCCTGGACATCTTCGCGTCCCGGGCCCGGACCCGGGAGGCCAAGCTGCAGGTGGAGCTGGCCCAGCTCCAGTACCTGCTCCCCCGCCTGGCGCGGATGTGGACCCACCTCTCCCGGATCCGGGGAGGGATCGGGCTCCGGGGTCCGGGTGAGACCCAGCTGGAGACGGACCGGCGCCTCATCGGCCGCCGCATCGCCGACCTGCGGGTGAAACTCCACGACGTGGCCGAGGCCCGGGCCACCCGCCGGAAGCGGCGCCGGGGGGAATACCGCGTGGCCCTGGTGGGGTACACCAATGCGGGGAAGTCCTCGATCCTGAAGGCCCTCACCGGGGCCGACGTCCTGGTGGAGGACCGTCTCTTCGCCACCCTGGACTCGGCCACCCGCTCGGTGGAGCTGGGGCAGGGGTACGAGTGCCTCCTCACGGACACGGTGGGGTTCATCCGGAAGCTTCCCCACCACCTGGTGGCCTCCTTCCGCTCCACCCTGGAGGAGGCCCGGGAAGCCGATCTCCTCCTCCACGTCATCGACGCCGCCCACCCGGACTGGGAAGAGCAGAAGGAGGTGGTGGAGGAGGTCCTGGCCGACCTGGAACTGGACGGATCTCCCCAGCTCCTGGTCTTCAACAAGACGGACCGCCTGACCCACGGCGAGGAGGAGGCCCTGAGGGCCCGCATCGTGGCCTTCGATCCCACCCCCTCCGTCTTCGTTTCCGCGGTGGAGGAGGGGGGGCTCCAGTCCCTGGTGGACGCCCTCCGGGCCCGGGTCCGGGCCCGCTACCCCCGGGTGGAGCTGGACCTCCCGCCGGAGGAGGGGGAATGGCTCGCCGCCGTCCATCGGGAGGGGGAAGTCCTGGAGGTGAAGACGGAGGATGGCCGCCTGGAGGTCTCCGCCCGCATCCCCCAGCCCCTCCTGGGACGTCTGAGGAAGGCGAAGGTGGCGGTCCGGGAGCTGTGAGTCCCCACCCGCGCCCAGGGGCGGCTCCCTGTCGCCCCCGGCCGCGGGGCGCCCGTCCCACCCCTCCTCCATCTTCCCCGCTCCCGTCGCTACCTTGTCCCCCATGGAGCGAATCATCATCATCGGCCCGGGACGGCTGGGTCTGGCCCTGGGCACGGCCCTGGCGGAGTCCGGCGGGGAGCTGTTCCTCCGCTACCACGGCCGGCATCCCGACCCCCCGGACCACCCCATCTTCAGCGACGGACGCGCCGAGTATCGGTACGGGCTGGAGCTCCCGCCCCCGGGTACCTCGGCGGTGTTCCTCACCGTCCCCGACGACGTCCTGCGGGAGATGGCGGAGGTACTGGCTGCCCGGGGGGACCCGCCTCCCGGGACCCCGGTGCTCCACTGTTCCGGGGCGCTGGGGGCCGAACCCCTGGAGGCCCTCCACCGGAGGGGCTACCAGGTGGGGACCCTCCATCCCCTCCAGGCCATTGCCGATCCCGTCACCGGGGCCCGCCGGCTCCGGGGAGCCTCCTTCGCCCTCTCTGGTGAGCCCGAGGCCATGGCCGTGGCGCGGCGCATCGTCATGACCCTGGGGGGAAAGGGGATCCAGGTTCCCACCGTGCGGCGGCCCCTCTACCACGCCGCTGCGGTCGTGGCCTCCAACTACCTGGTGGTCCTCCTGCGGACGGCCACGCGCCTCATGCGGGAGGCGGGAGCGGGACCCGAGGAAGCGGAGGCGGCCATCCTGGCCCTTGCCCGGGGGGCTCTCCAGAACATCGAGGACTACGGGATCCAGGGCGCCCTGACGGGGCCCGTCTCCCGGGGAGACGTGGACGTGGTGGGACTCCATCTCCGGACCCTGGATCCCCGGGACGCCGCCCTCTACTCCGAGCTGGGCGCCCGGGCGCTGGAGATGAGCGCCCACCACCTCCCTCCGGAGGTGCAGGGGGCTCTCACCGAACTCTTCCGGAAGACGACATGAGGCTCTACGTCAACATCGACCACGTGGCCACCGTGCGGCAGGCCCGCCGGACCGACGAGCCCGACCCGGTCCGGGCCGCCGTGCTGGCGGAGCTGGGGGGAGCCGAGGGGATCACCGTCCACCTCCGGGAGGACCGGCGGCACATCCAGGATCGGGATCTCCGGCTCCTCATGGAGACGGTGCGCACCTGCGTGAATCTGGAGGTGGCGGCCGAGGAGACGGTGGTGGGGATCGCCGTGGAGACCCGGCCCACCCAGGTGACCCTGGTCCCCGAGCGCCGGGAGGAGATCACCACCGAAGGGGGGCTGGACCTGGGCGCCTCCGCCGTCCGCACCCGGGTGGAGGCCGCCGCCGGGCGCCTCCGGGAGGCGGGGATCCGGGTCTCCCTCTTCATCGATCCGGATCCGGCCACCGTGGAGGCCAGCGCCCGGATGGGGGTGGAGGCCGTGGAGTTCCACACCGGGGAATATGCCAACGCCCGGGGAGGAGCCCGGGGGCGGGAGCTCCAGCGGCTCCACCGGGCGGCCCGGGAGGGGCGGGGCGCGGGTCTCGCCGTGCATGCCGGCCACGGCCTCACCTACGAGAACATCCTCCCCCTGGCCGCGCTTCCGGAGGTCGAGGAGGTGAACATCGGCCACTCCATCGTCTCCAGGGCGATGCTGGTGGGGATGGAGCGGGCCGTGCGGGAGATGCGGGAGCTCCTGAGGGAGGCCCCCCTCCGCGTGCCCGAACCCGGGACATGGGTGCCCCCGCTGGGGTACTGACGTGCCCCGGACCCGATTCCCGGACCCGGGGTCGTCGTGAAGTGGGATTGGAAGGCGGTCCTGGGGATCGCCATCTCCGCCCTCCTCATCTGGTGGGTCCTCCAGGGGGTGGACCTGCGGGAGGTGTGGAGCGAGGTGCAGGGTGCCCGGTGGGGCCTCCTGGTGGCCGCGGTGGCGGTGGCCACCTCCGGATTCCTGGTTCGGGCCCTTCGCTGGAAGCTCCTCCTCCATCCCATCCGCCAGGGGACCACCCTCCGGCACCGGTTTGCCGCGGTGAACATCGGCTTCGCCGCCAACAACCTCCTTCCGGCCCGGGTGGGGGAGTTCGCCCGGGCCTGGGCCATCAGCCGGTTGGAGCCGGTTCCCCTGAGTGGGGCCCTGGGCTCCCTGGTGGTGGAGCGCTTCCTGGATGGGGTGGCGG
>JBJHCB010000031.1:4501-13491 GCA_050485805.1 Gemmatimonadota bacterium
TGTCCACCGTCATCACGGCCGTGGGCCTTCTCCTGGGGGGGATCCTGGGCGGGCTCCTCCTCCTTCTCCTCTTCCCGGGGCCCTTCCTCCGGGCCGTAGAGGGCGTGGGAAGGGTTCTCCCCACCCGGGTGGCTCGGACCCTGGTGGAGGGGCTCCGGAGCTTCGTCGGGGGCCTGGCCTCCCTCCGGAATCCCCGTCTCCTGCTGGGGGCCCTGGCCTGGTCCCTGGGCTTCTGGGCCTGGAACGGGGTCTCCTTCTGGCTGGCCATGCACGCCTTCGGGATCGAGCAGGGGTACGCCACCGCCCTCTTCGTGCAGGCCATCATCGGGATCGGGGTGGCGGTCCCGTCGGCGCCGGGGTTCTTCGGCACCTTCCACGCCGCGGCGGTGGTGGCCCTTGTGGAGGTCTACGGAGTGGGGGAGAGCGCCACCCTGGCCTTCGCCTTCGGTTATCACCTGGGGGGTTTCATCCCCGTGACCCTCATGGGCCTCTGGTATGCATGGCAGCTGGGCTTCACCATGAAGGATCTGGGCCATGCGGAGGAATCGGTGGAGGACCGGGTCCTGGAGGGGGCCGTGGAGCGGTCGCGGACGGGGAACGACCTCCCGGGTCGGGGGGAAGGGTGACGGAGGAGGTCCGGGGGTCCGGTCCGGGGGAGGGCAGGCCGACCCGGGAGGCCCGACGCTGGGCGGGGGTCGCTCCCGCCAAGGTGAACCTCTTCCTCCGGGTCCTGGCCAGGGAGGACGGGGGGTACCACCAGATCGAGACCCTCTTCCAGGCGCTGGAGCTCGGGGACCGGGTGGAGGTGGGGATCGACGAGGAGGGTGGGGGCTCGGCGGGTGCGATCTCCCTGGTCCTGTCGGGGGTGGAGCCCGCGGCCCTGGGGGCGCCCGAGGACAACCTGGCGGTGCGGGCCGCCCGGGGGTACCTGGCGGAGATGCGGCGGACGGGAGCCTCTCCCTCCCTCCGGATCCGCCTGGAGAAGCGGATTCCCCACGGGGCCGGCCTGGGAGGAGGATCCTCGGACGCGGCGGCCGTCCTCCGCGCCCTCTCCGCCCTTCTCCCCCGGTCGGTCCCCCCCGCCCGCCTCCTGGCCGTGGCGGGATCCCTGGGGGCGGATGTCCCCTTCTTCCTGGCAGAGACCCCCAGGGCCCTGGCCTGGGGCCGGGGTGACCAGCTCCTCCCCCTGCCCGAGCTTCCCCGGCGGGAGGTCCTCCTCCTGGTCCCTCCCACCGGCATCGCGACGCCCTGGGCCTACCGGGTCCTTGCGGAGCATCGGAGCGCGGAGGGAGCCACCCCCCCCCGCCCCCGGATCCTGGACCCTGCCCTCCTCGCCACCTGGGAGGGGGTCGCGGAGTTGGCGGAGAACGCGTTCCAGGCCGCCCTCCACCCCCATCGCCCGGATCTGGAAATCCTTCGGGGAGCCCTGGCTGCGGAGGGAGCGAGCCAAGCTCTCCTTTCCGGGAGCGGGTCGGCCCTCTTCGGCGTCTTCGGATCCCCCGAGGCGGCGGACCGGGCCGACGCGGAGCTGGCCCGCCGGTTCCCCGGAGTCTCCCGGATCCGCACCCGGACCCTGGGGCGCGGGCCGGGCTGACGGGGAGGGGGATTCCGGCGCCTCCCCCAGGTCGCGGTCCAACGGAGGGAGAGGCGTTCCGGTTTCCTTGCCGGAGGGCTCCCGCCAGGGTACCCTACACCCGAGCGACCCACCCGCCGGATTTGCGTTCCTCGCGCCCTATGCCCCCCTCTCCCTTCCCTTCCGACGTTCCGGAGCGGGCCGTCGTGGAGACCGTCCACGTCCCCCTCCTCGTGCTGGATCCCAGGATGCCGCGGATGGCCGGATTCGAGGCCCTTGCGGCCGTCCGCACCCTGGGCCGGTACCGGTCCCAGATCGTGGAGCTTCCCGACTCCCCCTCCGGAAGCTGAGGCCAGCTCGGTGGATCACATTCCTGCCCGCGTACTGGTGCTGGACGAGGACCGGCAGGACGTGGAGTTCCTCCGCGAACTGCTGCACGAGGTCTCCCGCCCTCCCCCCTCCCTCCTCTGGGCTCCGAGCTACGAGGCCGCCCTGGAGATGCTGAGGAAGGAAGCCGTGGACGTCTGCCTGGTGGACTTCCAGCTGGGCGCCCGCAACGGGATCGATTTCATCTCGGATGAGGAGGTCCGGGAGCGGGGCGTCCCCGTGATCCTCATGACCGGACGCGGCTCCCCGGACGTGGACCGGAAGGCCATGCGGGCCGGGGCGGTGGACTACCTCCCGAAGGACTCCCTCACCGGGGCGGGGTTGGAGCGGTCCCTCCGCTACGCCGTGGAGAGGGTGCGGCGGGAACGGGCCGAGGCCCGGGTCCGCGCCCTCCTGGGAAGGATGCAGGAGGTGGTGGGCATCGTGGGTCCGGATGGCCGGGTGGACTTCGTGAGCCCCTCGGTCCGACGGGTCCTGGGGCTCGATCCCGGCGACCTCCTGGGGGAGCACGTCCTCACCTTCGTGCACCCCGAGGACCGGCCAGGGGTGGAGGCGGAGTGGAACCGCATCGTCGCCGCCCCCGGGCGGCGTGCCACCCTCCGGCATCGGCTCCTCGACGGTCAGGGCGGGTCGCGGATCGTGGAGACCGTGGCCGAGAACCTGCTCTCCGATCGCGATGTCCGGGGGGTGGTCATCAGCTCCCGGGATGTCACCCACCGGGTCGGGGATGAGGACCGCCTCCGATTCCAGGCCCGACTCCTGGACGCGGTGGGTCAGGCCGTGGCGGCCAGCGATCCCCAGGGCCGGATCACCTACGTCAACCCCGCTGCCGCCAGGCTCTTCGGCGGGTCTCCGGAGGAGGCCGTGGGCCGGGAGGTGGGCGACCTGTGGCTGGACCCCCGCGAGCACCCCCTCCTTCCCCAGCGGGTGGCCGAGGCCGTGGACGGCGGGACCTGGTCGGGAGAGGTGGAGGCGAAGGGGCGGGACGGATCTCCCTTCCCGGCCTTTCTCTGGCTATCGCTCCTCCCGGGGGGTGCGGAAGGGGGGGAGGGACTCATCTGGATCTTCTCGGATGTGAGCGAGCTCCGGAGCGCGGAGGCGGCCCTCCGCGAGCGGGTGAAGGAGCTTCGGGTCCTGAGCCAGGCCACGGAGCTGCTGAATCGGCAAGAGGAGCCCCTGGAGCGACGACTCGCCCGATTCGTGGACCTTCTGCCTCCGGGGTGGCTCCACCCGGAGTCCACGGAAGCCCGCCTCCAGCTCGGGGACCGGGTCCATCAGACCCCCGGGTTCCGGGAGACCCCGTGGATCCGGTCCGCCGAGGTGCTGGGCCATGCCGAACGGGGCCGGCTGGAGGTGGTGCGGACCGCGGAGATCCCACCGTGCGAGGAGGCCTTCCTTCCCGAGGAGGAGGAACTCCTGGAGAATCTGGCCCGGATCGTCTCGGACGTCGTGGGCCGGGATTCCCTCCTCCGGCTTTCCACCGAGGTCTTCGCCACTGTCCACGAGGCCGTGCTCGTCGTGGACGGGTCCCAGGGGGGGCGGGGGGTCCGCTACGTGAACCGGGCTGCGGAGCGGATGTTCGGCTGGTCGGCGGAGGAACTCATCGGCGGCGACACCCGGCGCCTCCACGAGGACGACGAGTCCTTCCGTCGGTTCGGGCAGGAGAGCCAGGCGGCGATGAACGAACGGGGGGCCTTCCAGGGCACCTTCCGACTCCGGCGGAAGGACGGGACCCTCTTCCAGGCCGAACAGACGGTGACCTACCTCCGCCCGGAGCTGGGACATGCGGGGGGGGCGGTGAGCGTGGTGCGGGACATCTCGGAGCGCAAGGAGGCCGAGGAGCGGCTCCGGCAGAGCGAGGAGCGCTTCCGCCAGATCGCCGAGCACATCGAGGATGTATTCTGGGTCACCTCGGCCGAGAAGCGGGTCATGGAGTACCTGAGCCCCGCCTATGAGCGGATCTGGGGACGGGGGCGCGAGGAGGCCTACCGGGATCCGGCGAGCTGGATCGAGTCCGTCCATCCGTCGGACCGGGAGCGGGTCGCGTCAGCGGTGGACCGGCAGGCCCTGGGGCCCTACCAAGAGGAGTATCGCATCCTCCGGCCCGACGGAACCGAGAGGTGGATCCTGGACCGGGGCTTCCCCGTGCGCGGGGCGGATGGCGGGGTGGAGCGGATCATCGGGGTCGCCCGGGACATCACGGAGCAGAAGCGGGCGGAGGCCCGCTTCGGGGCCCTGATCCAGGAGATCGGGGATGTGATCTATGTCCTGGATCGCGCCGGAGTCGTCCTCACCTCGACCCCCTCGGTCCACACGGTCTCGGGCTACCTTTCCACCGAGTTCGTGGGCCGGAGCGCCTTGGACCTGGTCCATCCCGAGGATCGGGATGCGGTCCGGGAGGGACTGGACGAGGCGGCGGACCATCCCGGGACCACGGTCCGGGTGGACCACCGGATCCTTACCCGGTCCGGAGAGGTCCGGCACATCGAGTCGGTGGCCCGGAGCCTCCTGGGAGACCCGGCGGTGGAGGGGATCCTGGTGACCTCCCGGGACATCACCGAGCGCGTCTCGCTGGAGCGGCAGGTACGCCAGATGCAGAAGATGGAGTCGGTGGGACGCCTGGCAGGGGGGATCGCCCACGACTTCAACAACATCCTCACCGTGATCCGCTCCCAGACCGACCTCCTCCTCATGGAGCCGGAGGCGGCGTCCATGGCGGAGGAGCTCTCCCTGATCCAGGGGGCGGCGGACCGGGCCGCCAACCTCACGGGTCAGCTTCTGGCCTTCAGCCGCGACCAGGTTCTCCAGCCCCGGATGGTGGACCTCCGGGAGGTGGTGCGGAGCTCGGGACGGCTTCTCGAGCGGATCATCGGGGCGGACGTCCGGGTCCTCCATCGGCTGGAGGAAGAGGTTCCCCTCGTGCGGGTGGACCCGGGTCAGCTGGAGCAGGTGCTCCTGAACCTGGCCGTGAACGCCCGGGACGCCATGCCCCAGGGGGGAGTCCTGACCCTCGCCGTGACCCACGAAGAGGTGGGGGAGGCCCTGGCCACCTCCTTGCCGGGGCTCTCACCGGGCTTCCATGTGACCCTGTCGGTGGCCGACACCGGGACCGGGATGACCGAGGAGGTCCGGCAGAGGGTGTTCGAACCCTTCTTCACCACGAAGGAAAAGGGGAAGGGCACCGGCCTGGGGTTGGCGATGGTCTATGGGACGGTGAAACAGAGTGGGGGAAGCATCCACGTGGAGAGTTCTCCCGGCCAGGGCGCGGTCTTCCGACTCCGGTTCCCGGTGCCGGAGGAGGCCTCCGAAGCCAAGGCTTCCCTGCCCATCTCGCCCTCCGCTCCGGAGGGTCCCCCTCCGGAGCGGGTCGTCCGCCGGGGTCCTTCCGGTGGTCCCGTCCGGGTGCTGGTGGTGGAGGACGACCCGGCGGTCCGACGAGCCGTGGTCCGGGTCCTCGCCCGTTCCGGGATCGAGGTGACGGAGGCGGAGGATGCCGACTCCGCCCTGGGCGCCCTGGAAGAGACCGAGGGGTTCGACCTCATCCTTACGGACCTGGTCCTTCCCGGCGCCGATGGGCTCCGGCTCATCCAGCAGATCCGGGACCTGCGGCCCGAGGCCCGGCTCCTCGTCATGTCGGGGTATGCCCACGGGACCTTCGGCTCCGGGTCGTCCCTTCCCCCGGATCTTCCCTTCCTCCAGAAGCCGTTCTCCCCGTCGACCCTGCTGGCCCGGGTCCACGCCGAACTCTCCCGAACCTGAGGTTTCCGCCATGCCCCCGACGACCCATCCGACTCCGACCCTCCTGGCTGCGTTGACCCTCGCCGTCACCGGATGCGACACCGGAGGACCCCGGGGGAACGACGAGGACCCCGTGGAGGACCCGGCCGCGACCCTGGAAGTCGAAGTGCACCCCTCGGAGCTGACGGGCCCGGAGGGGCGGGTCCTCCTGCGGATCGAGGAGCTGGGCGGCAGCATCCAGGTGGAGCCGGGCTCCTCCTTCGGGGCCGCGACCCGGTTCCTGGACGCCGCGCCGGGTCCGGAAGGGGAAGGGCTCGCCGTGGTGAGTGCGGGGACCTCCCACGGGGCGGGGTGGTTCGTGGATCTGGAAGGCGGAACGGTCCACCCGGCGGCGTTCCAGTACGGCGGTTCGGTCTCCCTGGGGCCGTGGAGCGACGACGGACGATGGATGGTCTTCATCCACGAGGGCCCGGCCGGGGATCGGACCCTCACCGTGGCCGACCGGACCCGCCCGGCGGCCACGGTGGACGAGGCCACCCTTCCGGTCCGGGTCCCGGGGCACGACGACCTTCCTCCCGAGGAGCGCGACTACGAGGTGCAGGAGTGGGCGGAGGGAAGACTGACCTTCCGTCTCTCGGGCACCGAGTGGCTCATGGATCCCCTGGACGGGGAGGTGGAGCCACGGGAGGGGTCGGGCGGCGGAGGGTAGGGAGGCGGGGGGCAGGGAGCCCCGAGGGTCGGAGGCGCTCCCGGGTCCGGGGCTGCCTCAGCCACCCTCCTCCGGGAGGAGGACGGCCCGCACCAGCGTGGTGAGCTGGGGGAATTCCTCGTCCAGGTACTCGTTGCCCCGGGCCTGGGCCATGGCACCATAGGGTCCGTCCCCCCGAGGCGGCCCGTCCCCGTACCCGGCGTGGAAGCCGTCCACCACTTCCATCCCCTCCACCACCTCGCCGAAGGGGACGAACCCGTCGGCGTCCAGGAAGGAGTTGTCCACGGTGGAGATGAACACCTCGGTGCTCCGGGTGTGGGGCCCAGCCCGGGCGAAGGCGATGCGACCCCGGACATTGCGTTCCACCCCCGGGTCGTCCCGGAGGAGGGCCCGCCGCCACACGTAGTTCACGTACGGGTCCCCGTGGACGCCGAACTGGGCCATGAAGCCGGGGACCACCCGGTAGACCCGGGTGTCGTCGTAGTAGCCGGCCTTCACCAGGTTGTAGAAGCGGTCGGCGCCCAGGGGCGCCCACTCCCGCCGCACCTCTACCACCACATCCCCGGCGGTGGTCTCGAGCCGGACGGTGAACCGATCGGGCGCGGTCTCGGTGAACTGACCGGGGCGGAGGAGGGGGTTCGCTGCCTCCGCCGGCTCCCGGTCGCCGCCATTCCCACACCCCCAGGCCACCCCGACCAGGAGGAGCGCGGCGAGGATGGGGGTGCGGGGGACGCCCCGAAACCGCAGGTGGGTGGTCATGCGCAGATGTTCTCCTCCGGCGTTCCGCCGGGCGTTCCGGTGATCCGTCCGCGGTGGTGGGATCAGTCTCGGCGACCGGGGCGGTGCAGGCAACCGTGGGGTCCCGGGCCCGCCGACCTGGCGGCCCACAGCCTCTGCGGGCTCGTGCTCCCGGCAGTCGATCCGGATGGCCCATCGGTCCGCCGGGTCGGGCTGCCGTTCCAGCAAGCCCTTCCGCAGACCCCAAGCCCATGGGCCGGCACCCCATCCGGGGTGTCGGTCGGCGGTCCGTGGCGAGACGACCGCCCACGGGTCAGGTGGGCGCGAGGTGGGGTCAACGCATCTGCCTGGAAACTCAAGCCGCTCCGCGCCCGGACCGATACCTGTCCATGGAGCGGGGGCATCGCGGCGCCGTCCCCGTCGCAAGGAGCTCCTGCGGGACCGCAGGATCCACCCCCCGGCGCGCCGCGATCGGAACGCCCCATGGCCTGGCCCCTCCTCGGCTTCCTCCCCTTTCGCGCCGGGGTGAAGTCCTCCCGGACGAAGGCCCACGCGCACCCCACAGGCGGCACCATCGAGGTGTCGGACGCAGGGCTCATGGAGCGCCTCGCCTTCCTGGGCCTCACGCATGAAGACCTCTCCCACATCCTTCTCTGGCGGAGTGCGTGCGAGGCCGGCGTGTCCCGAGTGGTGGATCGCTTCTACCGGCACATGGCCACGAGCCGCACCACCATGCAGATCCTGGAGGAGCACTCGAGCGTGGAGAAGCTCCGGCCCCTGCTGACGCGATACATCGTGGGGATGTTCCGGGGGCGGGTGGACGACGGATACATCGCCCAGAGGGTCCGGGTCGGGCAGGTGCATGAGGGGATCGACCTGGAGACGAACTGGTACGTGGCCATGTACCAGGTCATGCGGGACGAGCTCGTGAACATGGTCCGGGAGGCGGGGGCCGACGAGGTGCAGCTGGAGCGGTTCCGCCAGGCCATGGATCGGCTCATCCAGGTGGACATCGCCCTCGTGATCACCGCCCTCACCGATGCCCGGCATGCCCGGATGCTCGAGCAGGAACGGGGCGGCGCCCGGGCCTTCCTGAACGACGCCGGATCCGTCCTCCACGCCCTGGCCGAGGGCGACCTCACCGTTCGTATGGTGGGGGAATACTCCCGTGAGTACGATGGCATCCGGACGGCGCTCGAACGGGCCATCGACCAGCTTTCCCAGGCGCTCGCCGACGTGGAGCGATCCGCTGTGGAGGTGGGCTCGGGCTCGGGGCAGATCAGTGCCGGGAGCCACGAACTCGCCCGCGCCACCTCGGAGCAGGCCGCCACCCTGCAGGACACGGCCCGCATCCTCGATGGCCTGGGGGACACCGCCGAGGAGACGCGGAAGCGGGCCGAGGAGGGGCGAGCCCTGGCCACCCGGGCCGGCTCGGCCTCGAGGGAGGGGCTGACGCACGCGGAAAAGCTCTCCACGGCCATGGCACGGATCGAGGCCTCCTCCCAGGCCACCTCCCGGATCGTCCGGACCATCGACGAGATCGCCTTCCAGACGAATCTCCTGGCCCTCAATGCAGCGGTGGAGGCGGCCCGGGCCGGCGATGCCGGGCGGGGGTTCGCCGTGGTGGCCGAGGAGGTGCGGCGCCTGGCCCTCCGGAGCGCGGAGGCGGCGCGGGAAACGGCCGGGCTCGTGGAGGACGTGGCCCGGAGCGGGGTCGAGGGCGTGGAGCTCAACACCGCAATGGTGGAGAGCCTGGGCCGGATCGCCTCGGAGGTGGAGGCGGTGAGCCAGGTCATGGAGGGGATCACCTCAGGCTCGGTGGCCCAGGCCGACGGGGTACAGCGG
>JBJHCB010000032.1:0-4086 GCA_050485805.1 Gemmatimonadota bacterium
CCGCGCGGAGGGTCCCCGCCACCGGCACGTCCAGCTCCATTCCCTGGTGGTGAGTCGGATCCAGGCCCGCCTCTGCTTCCGGGATGGCGTCTGGACGCTGCGGAACGAGTCCAGCACGAATCCCACTGTCGTGAACGGCACACCCCTGGGGCCCGGTACCACGGACGAGGTGGAGCTCCGCGATGGGGACCGGATCCGGATGGGTGACCGGTCCTTCGTGCTACATCACGAACAGTCCCGGGGGAGCGCCGCGACCCCGGCCCCGGTGGGGGCCCGGGGGGGATGATGGACGCCGGAGGGGGCCCGGGAGCCCCTCGGATCCCGGAGCTGGAGGGCGATTTCGAGATCCTCGGGGAACTGGGTCGTGGCGGAACGGCGGTGGTGTACCTGGCCCGGGAGAAGGAGCTGGGCCGGTACGTGGCCATCAAGCTCATCCTCCCCACGTACACCCGGGACGAGGAGGCGGTGTCGCGGCTTCTCCGGGAGGCGCGCACCATCGGGCAGTTCCAGCATCGAAACCTGGTGATGCTGTTCGGCACGCGCCGCCTGGAGGACCACGGGCTGGCCCTCATCCTCCAGTACGTCCCCGGTCCCACCCTCAGGGACCGGATCCGCGAGGCGGGGGCGCTTCCGTTCCAGGAGGTCGAGGAGATCCTCGGGGACCTGGCCAGCGCCCTCGCCTACGCCCACGAGCACCGGATCGTCCATCGGGACATCAAGCCCGAGAACGTCTACCTGGACCCCGAGGACCGGGTGACCCGCCTGGGGGACTTCGGGATCGCCCGGGCCTGGGACCACGATTCGGCCCTCACCCTTCCGGGCACGGCCCTCGGGACACCGTCCTACATGTCCCCCGAACAGGTGGATGGGGGGAGCCTGGATGGCCGGAGCGATATCTACAGCCTGGGACTCCTGGGGTTCGAGATGCTTTCGGGAGAGCGACCGTGGGTCGGTGACAGCCTGTACAGTACGATGTACAAGCAGAAGCACGAGGCGCTGCCGGACCTCCGGACCCTCCGCCCGGATATCCCGGAGAACCTGCGGCTGGCCATCCAGGGGGCCCTGGAGAAGCGGCCCGAGGACCGTTGGCAGAACGCCGACGACTTCCTGGGCGCCCTTGGGGGAGGACCCCACGATCCACCGGAAGGGGGCGAAGCCATGCCCGTGGCTGCCCGCGTCGGGGTTCCGGTCCCGACCCCCTTCCCCGGGGCCGGGGCCGAAGGGGAGGCACGGACGGAGGACTCCACCCGTGGAGCCGTCCCGGGGGACCCTTTCCCCGGAGAGCCGGAACCGGCGCGCAGATCCCGCTCCGGACCCCCGGTAGTCGCGTCGATGGTGGCCATCGCGGTCCTCCTCATCGCCGGAGTGGTCCTCCTGGGCCCCGAGGGTACGGCCCGCTCCCTCGTCGATTCGGTGGCCGCGGTGCGGACGGCCGCCGGAGACTGGACCGACTGGATCGACCGGAACGCGGCTCCTGCCCCGGCCCCGGTCCCGTCTTCTCCGGAGACCCCGGTCCAGGAGGGCGCCGCGGAGGGGGTACCCTCGCCCCCACCCCTTCCCCCACCGGGGGTCGGAGGGTCGGAGGTGGGGGAGCCGGAGGTGGAGGACGGGGCCCCCGCAGCGGATCGATTCCCCTCACGAATCGCTGCGGTGACCGGCGAGGAGCAGGCCGGACGTGCCGGGTCCCCGCTGGCGGAGCCCCTGGTGCTACAGGTCGTGGACTCCCTGGGCCAGGGGGTGGGAGGGGTCCCGGTGGCCTTCGAAGTGGTGAGCGGAGCCGGCTTCACGGAGCCCTCCCGGGGGGTGACGGCACCGGACGGAACCGTCTGGACCCGCTGGGTCCTGGGCGAAGAGAGCGGAGTGCAGTCGGTGCAGGCGCGCGTCTCCGATGCCCCGGAGCTCGTCGCTCTCTTCCGGGCCATGGCGGAGGGGCTGCCCTCCGAGGTCGGGGCCGATCCCGGAGCCGAACCCGGAGCCGAACCCGGGGCAGATGCGGTGGCCGGAAACCCCCCGGTGGACCAACCGGCGGAGCCGCCCGCCCTGGAGCCGGCGCCTCCGTCGGCTCTCGGCATCCGGACGGAAGTGGCTGTGGGTGGCACCCACAGCTGTAGCCTCCGGTCCTCGGGAAGCGCCGTGTGCTGGGGGGCGAACGATCATGGCCAACTGGGAGACGGAACCCGGTCCCCTGCGCCCAGGCCGGGGGCTGCGGTGGAGGGCGGGCCCTTCGCCGTCCTGGCTTCGGGACTCTCCCACGTCTGCGCCCTGACCCGGGAGGGCGAGGCCTACTGCTGGGGCTCGAACGCCCAGGGCCAACTCGGGAGGTCCGGCGAGACCCAGTCCGCCTCGCCGACCCGGGTGACGGGAGGAGGGCGGTTCGTCCGCCTCACCGCCGGGGGCTCCCACACCTGCGGACTCACGGCGGGAGGGGACGTGCTCTGTTGGGGTGGGAACGGAAGCGGGCAACTCGGCGACGGGACCACCCAGTGGTCCCAGACCCCGGCCCGGGTGGAGTCCGAGGCCACGTTCCGGGAGATCAGTGCCGGATGGCAGCACACCTGCGGGCTGGATGGCCAGGGCCGCGTGCTCTGCTGGGGTTCCAACGCCTCGGGCCAGCTGGGCATCGGCGGCGATGCCAGTCCCACGCCGCGACCTGTGGAGGGGGGGCTCCGATTCCAGGCCGTGGCGGCGGGGAACTCACACACCTGTGGGGTGACTTCCGGGGGACAGGTCCTGTGCTGGGGGAGCAACGAGTACGGCCAGCGAGGCGACGGGGTCGACGATGCCCAGTCCGCCCCGGCGCCCGTGGGCGCCGCGGAGGCGTTCCGCTCCGTGACGGCGGGAGCCCTCCACACCTGCGCGCTCACCGCGGAGGGTAGGGCGTTCTGCTGGGGCCGCAACCAGTATGGCCAGCTCGGGGACGGGAGCACCACGGACCGACCGGGGCCCACCGCGGTGGAGGGCGATCACCGGTTCTCCCAGCTCCAGGCCCTGGGGTCCCACACCTGCGGGAGAACCTCCTCGGGCGAGATCCTCTGCTGGGGCTACAATCTCGAAGGCCAGCTGGGGGACGGGAGTCGGCTGAATCGGCCCGTCCCCACCCCCGTGAGAGGCTCCGGCTGAGTCCTCCCCGGGTCCGCCCGGGGGGGCCTCCGCCCCCTCCCTGAACGCCCGCAAACCGCGCGGACATGACTCCCGATCCTTCCCTCTACCTCCACATCGGCCTTCCCAAGACGGGAACCACCTTCCTGCAGGACCGGATCTTCCCCGCCTTCCCATCCACCGCCTACCTGTGCAAGCCCGGTGGGGAGTCCGTGCAAGGACATCGCCGGGGCGGGTACGGCCTCATGGATCGCTGTTTCAAGGGCTCGGCCCGGATCTGGAAGGAGCACGGGGACCGCATCTTCGAGGAGCTGTGGAGTCGCCTTCCCGCGGATCGGGACGAGGAGCGGTTCCTCATCTCCGACGAAGGAATGGGGACCATTGGGCGAAAACCCCTGTTCCTCCGCACCCACCTCCGGGAGCTGTCCCGGCACGCCCCGGAATGGGGGCTGGGCCGGGTGCGGGTGATCTGCTCCTTCCGGCGGCAGGACCAGTGGCTGGGCTCCCACTTCGCCCAGACGTCGAACCGCAGGGAGGGCGTCTCCCAGGAGGATTTCGAGCAGTTCGTGGAGGGCTTCCTGGACCCCCGGAGGGACTACTTCTGGAACGGGATCCTCCTGGACTTCAGCACGCTCCGGGCGAGCCTGGTGGAGGGGGTGGGGACGGAGAACGTCCTCATGCTCCCGTACGAGGCCCTCGCCGAGGACCCCACCGGGTTCCTGGCCCGGATCTCCGACTTCATGGGGCTGGGACCGGAGACCGGGGCCTCGGCCGCGGACCTGGCCCAAGGGGGAAGGGGAGGACCCCGGAACGCCCGATCCAGGGGGGCCGATCGGTGGGCGTTGCGGCCGCGGGCGGACCGGACCGTTGGGGCATGGCGCCGGGCGCCCCGGCGGCTCCTCCAGGCGGTGGGCCTCGCCGGCCCCGCCAGGGCGGTACCCCGGCGGCGGGGTGTTTCAGGGACGCGGGGTGATATCCGGTTGTCGG
>JBJHCB010000032.1:4096-13484 GCA_050485805.1 Gemmatimonadota bacterium
GCCGGATCCTGTCCCGATACGAGTCGTCCAACGCGTCGCTGGCGGCCGAGTTGGGCGTGGACCTCCGCCGTTACGCCTACCACTGAGCCCGTGAACCCGTCCTTCCACCCCGCACCCTGCATGTCCCCTGGCGTCGTCGAGATCCTCGGTCCCTGGCTCCTGAACAAGGGAGACGACCTCATGCTCCGCGCGGTGGCGGACCGACTGGGCCCGCGCCATCGCCTGGCGGCCTCCTCCGACCTGGGCGCCAACGGAGAGGGGGAGGGACCCGACCTGCTCCGGGTGCTTTGGCCCCCGTCGCCGGGGGACTACGGGGCGGAGTTCCGAGCCGGGTCCGTCTCCCGGGGGATCCGGCTCCTGAAGCGGGACGCGGCACTCCGGCTCCTCCCGGCCCCGGCCCTGGCCCGGTTGGGCTACGCCTCCGGTCGTTCCGTCACCGGCCTGTTGGACTGCTCCGGGTTTGCCTATGGGGACCAGTGGTCCACCCGGAGGCCGGAGAGGCGCCTGGAGTACCTGACCCGGGTGAAACGGAGAGGCTGCCGCCTCATCCTCCTCCCCCAGGCCCTCGGGCCCTTCCAGGAGCCCCACGTGAGGGACTCCGTGCGGGAACTCCTGGAGCAGTTCGACCTGGTCTTCGCCCGCGACCGCCATTCCCTCCAACACGTTCAGGGACTCGGGCTCACCGGACCCCAGGTGGATGTGGTGCCCGACATCACCCACCTGGTCCGCCCCGCGCCCCCCCGGGACCCGGGACTCTGGGCGAACCGGGTCTGCGTGGTTCCCAACGCCCGGATGCTGGACAAGACATCTCCCGAGGTGAGCCGACGCTACGTGGCGTTCCTGACCCGGGGCATCCAGGCGTTCCGGGAGGGGGGCCTCGACCCCTGTCTCGTGCTCCACGAGCGGAACGACGGGTCGCTGGTGACGGAGATCCTGGATCGCCTGCGCTTCGCGCTGCCCGTCGTGGACGAGGACGGGCTCGTCACCAAGGGGATCCTGGGCGCGTCCCAGGCGGTCCTGAGTTCCCGCTACCACGCCCTGGTGGGGGCCCTGTCCCAGGGGACGCCGGCCCTGGGCACCTCGTGGTCCCACAAGTACGAGGCCCTCTTCCAGGAGTATGGCTGCACGGAGTACCTCCTTCGGCCGGACCGGAGTCCGGAGGAGGTGGAGGGGGTGATCCGCGAGTTCCTCGACCCGGCACGCCGCGGGGCCCTCAGGGAGCAGCTCACCCGGGTCTCCCGGGGGCACCAGGCCGCGGTGGCGGGAATGTGGGAGCGCGTCGAGGGGACCCTGCATGAAGTTCGTACACCGCGAAGGATCGGCGCACGGGCCGGATCGCCCAGGGCCGACTGACCGGTGGCCGAACCCGGCCCGGGGGGGGGCGGTAGCCCCGGATTCCCGCGCGATCCGGGGCGCCTGGGGACGCCACCGACGGCAGGGCGCACCAGGGAATGGAACTTGCGTTTCCGGAGGCGGCAGGACGGGCGCGACTGCGTGACAGATCGGGCGACATATGGGCATGACACAGGCCGGGCGAGGCTGTGGGGCCGGATCCCACCGTCGTCAGGCCTCCAGGCCCAGGCCGCCGGACCGGTCTCCTGCCTCCGCGGAGGCCCCTGCCCGGCGATCCAACCGAACACCGACCATGGGAAGGCAATGATCATCGTGGGAGCGCGTTCATGAGGGTCTGTGTGGTTCGACCGGGGAAGCTTGCGCTTACCGAGACCTTCATCCGAGCGCATGCGGAGCGCCTTCCGGGGAAGGTGTCGCTCATCTGCGGCTCTCCCCTCCATCTGGACGGTGCGCCCAGGACCGCGGCGGGAGCCCCCCGTCGCCTCCTCTGGAAGGCGCACCACCTCCTCCGGGGGCGCCCCGACCACGAGCGACATACCCGGGCCTTCATCCGCCTTCTCGGGCAGATCCGCCCGGACGTGGTCCTGGCGGAGTACGGTCCGAACGCCGTACGGGTGCTGAGCGCGGTGAAGGCCCTCCGCATCCCGCTCGTGGCCCACTTCCACGGCTACGATGCGAGCAAGCACGAGGTGTTGGAGCGCTTCGAGGAGGGCTACCGGGAGGTGTTCGACTACGCCTCCGCGGTGATCGGCGTGTCCCGCCCCATGTGCGAGACCCTCGTCCGCCTGGGAGCCGACCCCCACCGTGTCCACCACATTCCCTGCGGCGTGGATGTGCGGACCTTCAAGCGGGCGGATCCGGCCCAGGCCCCCCCCCGATTCCTGGCGGCCGGCCGACTGGTGGACAAGAAGGCGCCGCACCTCCTCCTCCTCGCCTTCGCACGGGCACGGCGGACCGTGCCGGAGGCCCGTCTGCGGATCCTCGGACACGGGCCCCTCCACGGGGTCTGTCAGGACCTGATCTCGGGGCTGGGACTCGAGGGCGCCGTGGAGCTGGCCGGTTCCCAGCCCCACGGGGCCGTGGTGCGGGAGATGACGCGGAGCCGCGCCCTGGTGCAGCATTCCGTCGTGGCCGCATCGGGGGACAGCGAGGGAACCCCGGTGGTGGTCATGGAGGCCGGGGCCGCCGGGCTCCCCGTCATCGCCACCCGACATGCCGGGATCCCCGACGTGGTGCAGGAAGGGAAGACCGGGCTGCTGGTGGAGGAGCGGGACGTGGATGCCATGGGCCAGGCCATGGTCCGACTGGCGAAGGATCCGGAGCTGGCCAGGTCCCTGGGCCATGCCGCCCGGCGGAGGGTCCAGGAAGGGTTCAGCATGGATCGGAGCATCCATCGGCTGGGGTCGGTCATCCAGGGGGCCATGGAGGAAGCCCGGGGGCAGGCCCGGGACCCCACTTCCTCCCGGTGGTGGGCCGAGCGGGGACGGGAAGCGGCCATTTCTGCGGAGTCGGAGAGTGGGACCCGGGTTTCCCAGGATGGAGAGGAGGCACGGAGCGTAAGGCGGCCGGCCCGGACCGGGACCGGACCGGAATGATCCCGGTGGGAGCGGCGGTGGAGTACTTCTCCACCTTCCGGAAGTACGTGGGAGGCCGCCTCTACGTGGTGTTTGGCCTCACCCTGCTGAGTGTGGCCACGGAGGGCCTGGGGATCGCCCTTCTCCTCCCCCTGCTCATCCTCCTGGATGTGGGGGGCGGAGAGGAGCCCATGACCGACGTGGACCAGAGCGGCGGGGGCGTGGAGGATCCCTCCGGAGTCGCGGGAGTCCTGGTCGACGGGCTCGCCCTCCTGGGGATCCAGGACTCCATGCCGGGGATCCTCCTCCTCATCGGCGCCGTGTTCCTTCTCAAAGGCGCCATCTCGTTCCTCGCCGGAGCATACAAGGCCCATCTCAAGGCCCAGGTCAAGCACGAGCTTCGGGCGCGGCTCTTCGACGCCCATTCCGGAATGGGCTACCGGTACTACACCCGCCACAACGCCGGCCATTTCGTGAACCTCCTGTCCACGCAGGTGGGCGGCGTCGTCTCCTGCTTCACCCGGTACGTCCAGTTCGGGGCGGCCGCCATCAGCGTGATGACCTATTTCGCCTTCGCCTTCCTCCTCAGCTGGACCTTCGCCTCCATGTCCCTGCTGGCCGGGGGGGTGGTGCTGGCCCTCTTCCAGCGCCTGAACCGGTACGTCCGCCGGCTCTCGGTGCGGACGGCGCGGGAGAACGGGAGACTGAACCACTTCCTCGTCCAGACCATGCAGGCGTTCAAGTATCTGACCGCCACGGCCCAGATCGATCCCCTGCGGCGGGAGGTCATGCAGAGCATCCGGAAGTTGAGCGGATACCAGCGGCGGCAGGGCGTGGCCTCCGCCTTCACCAACGCGGTGCGGGAGCCCCTTTCGGTGGCGGTGGTGATCGCCATCATCATCATCCAGATCACGGCCATGAACCAGCCGTTGGCTCCCATCCTGGTGGCCCTGGTCCTCATCCACCGCGCCATGGGGAAGCTCCTGGGGGTCCAGGCGGCCTGGCAGGCCACCATGGAGTCGGCAGGAAGCCTGGACACGGTGGAGAGGGAGTTCGAGCGCGTGGCCCGGAACCAGGAGCCCACGGGGCCGCGGAGCCTGGCGCCGCTCAGCCGGGGGATCGAGCTGGATCGGGTCTCGTTCGCCTACGATCCGGCGGATGGCGACGTCCTGGAAGACATCTCCCTGACCATCGAGGCCAACGAGACGGTGGGCATCGTGGGATCGTCCGGTGCAGGGAAGTCCACCCTGGTGGACCTCCTCACCCTTCTCCTGCGACCGGGATCCGGGACCCTCACCATCGACGGGGTCCCCCACGGGGAGATCCGGGCCGCTTCGTGGCGGGAACAGATCGGCTACGTATCCCAGGAGACCGTGGTCTTCGACGACACCATCGCCAACAACATCTCCCTCTGGAGAGGCAACTACGACACCGATGAGGGGGTTCGGCGGGGGGTGCACGAGGCGGCTGAGCGGGCCTGTGCCCTCCCCTTCATCCAGGAGCTCCCCGATGGGTTCAATACCCGGGTGGGCGACCGGGGCGTGCGCCTTTCCGGGGGCCAGAGGCAGCGTCTCTTCATCGCCCGGGAGCTCTACAAGGACCCTCGGCTCCTCATCCTGGACGAGGCCACCAGCGCCCTGGACTCGGAATCCGAGCTGGTGATCAAGGAGAGCGTGGATCGCCTCAGGGGGTCCACCACGGTGGTGATCATCGCGCATCGGCTGTCCACCATCCGGGACGCGGACCGGATCTACGTGCTGGAAGGGGGCCGCATCCTGGAAGAGGGGACCTACGCGGAGCTCAGCCGGCATCCCGAGGGCGCGTTCCACCGGATGGTGGCCCTCCAGCAGCTCTAGTCCCTAGCTCTCCAGGGCCTCTCCGCTCCACCGGCCGCGGGTCCAGCGCCGAAGCCTCCGGGGGAGGCTCTGGAAGCGCTTCGGGAGGAGCATCCGGAGCATGAATGCGTGGGCCTCCGGGTCACCGGGGGCACGACGCAGGGCCTGGAGCGCCAGGAGGCGGGCCGTCACGGAATCGCATCTCCCGTCCCATCGCTTCAGGTGGCGCTCGGAGCTCTTCATCAGGAAGCGATGGGCGAGGCCGGCCTCCTCCATCTCCCTCCGGTGCTTCCGGAAGAGCCACGCCCGGGCGTCCAGGTTGTCCTGGGTGGCCAGGGATTTCCGATCGGAGCGCCGGGCGTCGTGGTACCGCACCAGGGGCTCCGGGATCACCTCGAACCGATGGAATCGAGCGATCCGGATCCAGTACTCGAAGTCCTCGATGGCGGGGATCTCCTCGTCGAAGAAGCCGGCCACCCGGATCACGTTCCGACGGATCATGACGCTGGAGCCGCTGTGGATGGGATTCGCCTCCAGGATCCCGGGGTAGACGTCGCCCCGGTGTTCGGGGCGGAAGCTCCAGGCGGACCCGTCGCCCGTCTCCGATCGCACGCCGGTGTAGACCAGGCCCACGTCGGCCGGAGCCGCCCGGAGACATTCCACCTGTCGTTCCAGCTTCTCCGGGAACCACTCGTCGTCGGAGTCCAGGAAGGCGATGAACGGTCCGCGCGCCTCCCGCATCCCCCGGTTCCGGGCCGCGCTGACCCCCTGGTTGTGGGGCTGTCGCAGGTAGCGGACCCGGGGATCGCCCACCTCTCCCACCACCGCTTCGGTGGCGTCGGTGGAGCCGTCGTCCACCACCAGGACCTCGAAGTCCTGGAACGTCTGCCCCAGGACGCTTCCGATGGCCCGGGTGACGAGCTCCGCCCGGTTGTAGGTGGGGATGATCACCGAGACGGCGGGGGGGGCGTCGCCGGGCCCGGCGGGAGCGTCGGGACCGGCGGGGGTGGCGGAAGACCGAGGGCCCTCCCCTTCCGCCCGCCGACTCCACGCCATTCCGTACCGGATCTCCTCCGGCTCGGGCTCTGGATTCCGGGGCTCCGGGCTGGGCCCCGGACCCCGCCGGGCGAGCCGCCGGCGGATCCCACGCCGGGTCCGTCCTCCCCAGCGACGGGCCTCGCGCCGGAGGAGGCTCGTCACCGGGATCCCCCCGTAGCGGCGCGCACCCGCCTCGGCTCGGGCCCGGGGGACGGGGTGGTCGGTCCCGCAGTCGTCCGCGATCCGCCGGAAGGCCACTCCCAGGGCTTCCCGGTATCCTTCCAGGCGCCCCCGTTCCTCCAGTCTGGACGCGATCTTGTGAAGCACCCGGAGGCCCGCCTCGATCCCTTCCGGCGTGAGGCGACGACCGCTGAGCGAGGTCTCGCCTGGGGGGAGCCGTCGATAGAACGCGGAGCCATGGGGCGTCTCCACCATGGGCACCCCCTCGATCATCGCCCTCATCATGATGTCGCCGTCGTTGTTCACCAGGGCCTGCTCGTCCCAACCCCCCGTCCGCAGGTAGGCTTTCCGGGACCAGAGGACGGCGCAGGGCGGGTGGTAGCGCCCCATGAGCCAGCCGCCCAGCCGGTCGTGTCCCGGCAGGCTCCGGGGGCCTGACGGGGGCCTCCGGACCCATCGGCCGTCCTGGAGTTCCAGGCGGTACCAGGGACAGAGCGCCACTCCCCCGGGGTTCCGGTGCAGGGCCTCCTCCAGGGCCTCCAGGGCCCCCGGACCCAGGACGTCGTCGGCATCCAGGAAGAGGATGCCGTCCCCGGTGGCGAAGGTGAAGCCGTGGTTCCGGGTCCTGGACGCGCCCCCGAAGCGGACCGGGATCACCTGGACCCGGCCTCCGAACCCCCGGGCCACCTCCCCGCTCCCGTCGGTGGAGCCGTCGTCCACCACGATGATCTCGTCGGGCTCGCGGGTCTGTTCCAGGAGGGATCCGATGGTCTGGCCCAGGTACGCGGCCGCATTGTGGCAGGGGATGACCACCGAGAGCCTCATGCGGCGCGGGGGGGCAGGGGGGGAGCTCACCGCGGCGTCGGGAGCTCGGGAAGGATGCGGCGGATGACCTCCTCCACCCCCTCCGGGTCGATCCGGAGGTCCTTCTCCAGGGGATGCACCTCTCCCAGGGCCTCGGCCGGGAGGAGCCAGTAGGGGAGTCCCATGGCGGAGGACACGGCGTAGAAATTGGGGTTCGGGAAACCCAGGTCCGCCATCTCCACCACGTGGGTCCCCGGCGGGCAGAACATCATGTTTGTGAGGCCGGCCCCGTGGGGTGCCACGAGGACCGCCGTCTCCCGCATCAGGGCGACCTGCGCCTCGAAGGAGAGGTCCTCCATGTGGACCCGTTCGAAGTGGGCCTCCTCCAGGAGGGGCCAGATCTCCTCCTCGTTCATCAACCGCCGCCGCAGCGCCTTCCCTCGACTGATGAAGACGCGTCGGTGGGGCCGGGGGGAGGGGGGGAGGGGACACGCCTCCCGGACCGATTGGAGGAGCTCCGGACGGAAGCGATCGGTCCCCATCACCGTCAGTTCATCCACGACGAGGAGCCGGTCGGTCTCGAAGGTGGGGAAGCGGTGGGGATCCATCCCGAAGAGGCGGAGGGACTGGTCCATCACCGCCGGTCGCCGCTCCGGGAGAAGGACCTGGTCCAGCTCGCCCCGCCCCTCCAGCAGGATCAGCTTCGGGAGATGGGCGGTGAGCCAGTGCGAGTAGTTGTGGTGGACGCGCTCACAGATCCAGGTCGCCCGCTTCCGGCGGTCGGGGTTCCCGGAGCGGAGCGTCTCGCCGAGCCAGGGTCGGAAGGCCATCTCCCGCAGGTCCAGCGCCCGGTCGTCCCGGTTCACCAGGGTGACCCAGAACCGGTCCCGATCGTCCACGAAGGGGGCGATCCGGCAGTCGCGGACCGTGGTGAGGAAGGTCTCTCCGTTCCTCCGCTGGGGGATGTCCCGGAAGGAATGCCCCCACCACCCCCGATCGTCGGGGAGCCGGTCCCTGGCCTCCACGTTCCTGGGGAGGGGATTCCGGGAGACCGACGGGGCGTGGATCGTCTCGTAGTGGCCGGCTCCGTCCCCGCCGCGGTCGCTGCAGCGCCGGAGGTGGTCCCGTACTCCCTCCGTCCTCACCCAGCGGTACCCTACCCAGGCGGGGGGGAGGCCCCTCTCGACACCGGCCCTGGGGAGGCCTTTCCAGGCCTTTCGGAGGGCCTTGATGGGTCTTCGCACGTACGCTCCCGGATGCGCCACCATTGGGATCGCCGAGGCGGCGGCTGCCCCTGCCGCCCCCCAGTGGGATGGCGAGCCCCGGGGTGCAGATCCTGCACCCCGCGGGCCCCCGACCCGGTGGTTTCGTTCACGGGGCGCCCGACTGGCGGCCCCTCGCGGAGAGATGTCGCAAGATCGGCGCCAGGAGACCCGGGTGCTTCGCCCACGGGGAAGCACCCGCCCCGTGCGGACGGTGGACCGTGGCCATCCGCCCCGCTGAGCCTGTCGCTTCCGGCCAGGCCGGAGCCCTGGGATCAGAGGAGCCCCGCCGGCGGGGGAGGGGGTGGCCATCCGACCCGATAGATGATCTTCTCACCCCCGTCGGGGCCGCAGTCGCAGTGCTGGAGGATGGCCTCGCGGAATTCCCCCAGCCACACGAGGGTCTCGTTCAGCTTCTCCCGGACCTCATCGACGGTGTAGGGACGCTCGGGCTGCTCCATGGGAGACCTCCAGGTTCAGGGGTTTCCGACGAGGGAAGGGGTCCCGTCGTCGGTCCAGCCGAGGGCGGCCAGGCGACCTCGATGCTCCGCCGCCACCCGGGATCGCCCCAGGCCGTCGGCGGCTTCCGCCCGGATCCGCAGACTGGCGGGGACCAAGGGGACGAAGGCATTGGGCTGCGGATGGTCCAGCACGGCAGCCACGGCGTACGCTTCGGCGAACCGCCCCCGGGACAGGAGGAGCTCCGCCAGCGCCAGGCGCTCGAAGGGGAGGGGGGCCGCAAGACCCCACGCCAGGGCGGTTGGGGGGTGGGCCGAGGCCAGCTCCCCGAGGATGGCCTCCGCCGCGTCGCGGTCCCCCTCGGCCAGGTGGGCGTGGGCCGAGAGCGCCCGTCCCAGCACCCCCAGAAAGGGGGGAGCCCCGTCGTCCGCCTCCCCTTCCAACCGGGAGGCCAGGTCCCTGGCCAACCCGGGCTCTCCGTGCCGGGCATGCCAGAGGCCCAGGAGCCAACGGGCCTCCGCAGGGGCCCCCTGGTAGTGGTCCCCGAAGACCTGCCGGTAGATCTCCACCGACCGGAGCGCCTCCTCCTGGAACGGGGCTCCCGCCAGTGCGCTGAAGAGACGGAGGGCATGGACCCCGGGGAGCCCCTCCGCCAGGGCCCGGTCCAGGAGCGCCCCGGAGTCGTGGAAGCGGCCCTGGGCGAGGAGGACGCCGTTCAGCCCCATCAGCCCGCCCCAGCGCTCACCGGCCGACGACCCGGGATCCCGGAGGATCCGCTGGACCCCGGCCTCGGCGCAGCGGGGATGGGAGGCGCCGATGGCCAGCGCCCGTGAGGCCTCCCCCACATCCTGGAGGTTGGGCCCTCGCTGGAAGCCCTCCAGGG